>NZ_JAMAUK010000079.1:0-2633 GCF_023714395.1 Niallia sp. MER 6
GGAATTAAATGATTATGTTCATTGGTTTAACCATATTCGAATTCATGGAACACTCGGTTACTTAACGCCAGTAGAATTCAAGAGACAGGCCTTATAAAAGTTGTCCAGTTTGGTGTTGACATTCCACCATTTCTTATAAATTTTAGTACGTCATTTAAATTAAACTTAATTTGGGATCCTTTTGATTGCTATAAAAGTTTTTTTCCCTTGGATATATATTCTCGAATCCAAACAGAAAAACAACTAAAGGAATTTGATACGCAATTAATAGATTCTGAAAAAACAGGATTCATATTTAGAATAGTGTTTTCTGTTATTTTATGCATTATTCTGTTAATCTGCCATCAGCCTTATTATGCAATTTTTATTTGTCTCAATATGCTTAACCATTACATTCTTGAGAATATTAACGAAAATTATTATCACGGTACTTTAACAAGAATTAAATATATTAAGAAGGGTTACTCCATCTTTTATATTGCCAATCAAGCTATTCTCTATGAAGGGGATAAGTCATTTGTTTATAAAATATTTCAAAAGCAACTTCTCCATTTTGATAATCCTAAATTTGAGTTTTCCATTATTAAAACATTGAAACATATTTTTATGGAAAGAATTTTCGATAATAGTATTAAAATAATGCCAAATGCCAATGAGTTTATATTTACACAGATACTTGAACCAGAGGATTTTGTTTTTGGTTCAATGAATGGAGCTGAATCATGGGATTTTGTCAAGATATATATGAGTCATGCAATGTTGATGAAAGATGAAAATCAACTGGCAAAAATTATTTATACTATGCATTTAATTCGGGATTCTACCTATCCACGACTCCGTGATCTGGTAGATTGGTATATCAGTATAGGACAATACAACAGAATTCTTCCCCAAGAATCCCTTTATAAAAATAAAGTTATTCGAAAGGATGGATTCAATGTATTTTTTCCAGCTTATCGAAAGCAGTACGAATGGATAAAAAGGGAAGTGGAGTTACAGTGTACGAAATACTAGTAAAGACAGAAAGGTGTATTAATATATGGTTATTTTTAATGCCTTTAATCTGTACAAAAAGACTCAGACTATTAGTGAAGGTACCTCCAATTGTTAGACATATTCTAACAATTGGAGGTGCTTTTTTTATGGGAGATTAACAGCAGATTAAAGACTTAGGGAAATGCATGTGGAGAAAGATTTTGTAAAACGCTAAACAAAATATCCAGTTCCCTTTAACTAGAAGTATAAAAAGTTGGGCAGAAAGTTAAACAAGGAGAGGTTATAAGTGAGGTGGGGAATACAGGCGACAGTACAGGTCCTCACTTGCATTTTTTATATTAGTAAAAGGTACTAGGTGGACAAATACATCCTGCACCTTTTATGAGATATTGTAATGAATAACGAAGTTTTAAATATGAACATTAACATTAGAAAACGGATGGACATGTAGAACTATAGTATAAGTTAAAGAATATTATATTGTGATGTAATAGTAATAATCTGTATAATAAAAAGAAGAGGTATTTTTTCTTATTGTGATGGTGCAAATAGGATATAAATAAGTTTATCTTAAATACATTATTATATCTTGATATTTAAACCATTTCGTTTCATGAAAAATTGAACGATAACCCAGCATTAATCTCTGTTAACATCCCGAGATTTACAGAATTATTATAGGAGAGTACTAAAATAAAAATGAACTATTTAATCTTACTTTTAACGACCATCTTTCTTGTTGGATGTACCAACGTAGAAGATGTGTCCATTACAGATGAAAAGACAGATTCACAAGAAGTAACCACAGTTAATACAGATAAAACTAGTGAAAAAGAAGAAGCTGATACTGCGTCGGTTAATGAATCAGTGGAAGAGGAAACACCAACCGAAACAAATAAGGAACTGTTCTCAGGGTACAAACTTATTGAAGTGGATGGTGGTGATTTGTCTGGATATCGTGAACCTAATGTCGTCGTTGACATTGGTTATGGGGACCGTAAATATTGGGCATTTACTAATGAATACGGGCAGCTAGTTCGTGTTATTGCTGATGAAATCACTCTTCAAGATGACCAGAACGAACCTGTATTATCGTCTGGCAGATATTACTCTGATGAGGCAAAGGTTCCTGGTGTCGAAAGTGACGTTTTAGATGAAGGACATATCATTGCTGATTCTCTGGGAGGGGTATCGAATGCTTACAATATTACTCCACAAGATAGTACGCTTAACCGACATGGTGATCAAGCTTATATGGAAGACGCAATCCGTAGCGCAGGTGGAGCCACTAATTTTGAAGCAATAATCACATATCCGGATACGAAAACGCAGATTCCTTCAAGTTATCAGTATACCTATACTTTAATGGGGAACGAGATTGTAGATACATTTGACAATGTGAACCCTGATGAAGTGAACGCATCTCTCGGTTTAACAGGCAGTAAGCCTTCTGATTCAACTAGTTCAAACACAGATGGTGATATTTCTAGTGTTGATACAGACGGTAATGTGTTTATTGCAAAATAAAAGTACAGAGGTTTGCGAGGAATTTGTGCAGAATCTAACTGCATAAAAAATAGGCTTGCCAGCCCCTAAAATATCCCCTACTGTATGGATTGAGAGATCACAACAGTGGG
>NZ_JAMAUK010000007.1:0-224996 GCF_023714395.1 Niallia sp. MER 6
CTGTGAAAATCTTTTTACTCATTATTTTCTCCGTCTCCATGTTTCTCTAGTTGTGTTACATAATTATACAAAAAAATACCCTATAGGTAGACTTTTTTTAAGTGTCTACTCTATAGGGTACATTTTATAAATAGTTTGGTTTTTTTGTGGGGCGGAGGGCACTCGACTCCTGTGGGAAATAGAGGTGGATGAGACACCGCAGGCGAAGACGAGGAGGCTTTAGCTTCCTCCCCGCAAAAAGCGCAATGAACTGAACGAATGATAAAGTTATCTACTATTTATAATCCCAAGCTTTATTTTTTAAAATATTCCTGTTTAGATAGGTTATATTTTGTTTTGTAGCATCCTCATTTGCTGATTAAAAAGCACGTTTCATTACTTTCCACAGCCAATATCCGCAAAATCCCCCAAGTGTATTAAGGATAACATCATCCACATCACAAGCACCTATCCTTGTTACAAGCTGAAGCAGTTCGACAGAAACAGACAAGGCAAAAGCGCAGCCAATAACCGAGGAAAGCTTGCGGACATTAGCAAAAAGAAGGGGAATAAAGAACCCGAACGGCATAAAAGCGAGGATGTTTCCGAATAAATTATTCGTCCATAACCCCAGATTAAAGGAAGACAATCCGCCTATGTCTGCAAGAATACTTCTAAATGGAATGAAATTATAAGCAACAGTTCCTTTGACTGCTTGTCTGTACCCTGAAAAAAACAATAAATAAAATAAAATTACTATATATACAGCAAATAAACAGAAGCACATTCCTCTGAAAATCTTTCGTCTACATTCCATTACTCTTGCTCCTTATAATGAAAAAATTCACAGCAGTTTCCGAACATTATATAAGAAAAATGAAAGATTTGTACAGAAATTAGCTAAAAAAATGCATTTAACCTATTGATGAATTGTTTTCTTCTTGATATAGTTACTTAGGTAACTAATTTTAATTTAACCTTATAAGTTAGGAGCACCTGCTGCTATGAATGATGTTCATGAATTATTTCACTCGATAAACCAGCTTGCCAGACAAATGACAAAATCATTGAATGATGCACTTCAGCCGTTCGATATTTACAGTTCACAGTGGACTGTTCTCTTTTTGCTTAAAACAAAGGGTTCTATGACACAGAAGGAAATTTCCGATTATTTAGCAATTGAGGCACCGCCGATTACAAGAACGGTGCAAAAATTAGTAGCAAATGATTATGTGAGACAAGTAAAGGGAATCGACAAACGCACAAAAAGGATTGAGCTTACCGAAAAAGCGTTGGAGAAGTACCCAGAATGGGAAAAAGCAGTCCTGCAAATGAACGAGGAGCTGATTCAGCCATTAAATCCCGCATCTCAACAGCAATTACTGACATTGATTTCAGATTGGAATCAGGATTTATCAACTAGGGGGAAGGAATTTGAGTAAGGAAACACTTTGGACGAAAAGTTTTATTAATATTTGGGTTAGCAACTTTTTTTTATTTTTAACATTTTATTTTTTAATGGTGTCTCTGCCCGTTTATGCCATCAATGAACTGCATGGGAAACAATCAAGCGCAGGTCTGATCACGACAATGTTCTTGCTGACA
Organism: Niallia sp. MER 6; assembly: GCF_023714395.1. Classification (NCBI taxonomy): domain Bacteria; kingdom Bacillati; phylum Bacillota; class Bacilli; order Caryophanales; family Bacillaceae; genus Niallia; species Niallia sp. MER 6. Next base: position 1,585 of record NZ_JAMAUK010000007.1, read on the forward strand.
GCCATTGTCATCAGACCGTTCGCAGGCAAGCTGATGCAAAAATACGGGAAGAAGACACTGCTTGTACTGTCATTGGCGATCTTCTTTCTTGTGGCGCTATTCTATTTCTTGCCTGAATCTGTCGGAAGCCTACTGATTGTCCGTGCCTTTCATGGCATCGGATTCGGGATGGCAACTACTGCAACAGGAACGATTGTTGCAGATATTATTCCCAACTCCAGAAGAGGCGAAGGAATGGGCTATTATTCAATGTCGATGAACCTTGCGATGGTTGCAGGGCCGTTCCTTGGTTTGATGGCCATTAATTCATGGGGAGCAGATACACTATTTTTGCTGGCTGTAATATTTGCGGTTTTTGCAATCCTAACAGGTTTATTTATTAAACTGCCGAAAAATACAGTTCCCGCAAGCGAAGCACCGGCAGAAAAGACTCCATCTAAATTCGGCGGCATTCTCGAACCGTCTGCTATTCCGATCAGCATTGTTGCTGCACTGTTTGGAATCGTTTATTCATCTATTTTGTCCTTTGTGTCTGTATATGCAGACGGCAAAGGCTTGCAGAGTGTGTCAGGCTACTTCTTTGTCGTATATGCTATAATCATGCTGATCGGCAGACCATTTGCAGGACGCTGGTTTGACCGTTATGGTGCAAATGTGATTGTTTATCCATGCATTCTGCTATTTGCTATAGGAATGCTGACATTGAGCAATGTAAACACAGCCTTTTTCTTCTTGTTTGCAGCAGCGTTAATTGGCTTAGGTTATGGAACGCTCTTTCCAAGCTTCCAAACAATCGCCATTCAAAAAGCTGCTCCAGAAAAGCGCGGCTTAGCAACAGCAACTTTCCTGTCATTATTCGACAGCGGTATCGGAATCGGGTCCTTTATAGTAGGTTTTGTCGGAGACATGATTGGCTTCGGTTCGCTATATTTCTACAGTACTTTCTATATCTTATTAGCACTTGTCGTTTATTATTTCCTACATGGAAAAGCGGCAAAACAGGCTAAGTTAATGAGCAATGTATCGAAAGCTGGATAAATCTTGAATGCCTGAGCAAATTAATTTGCTCAGGTTTTTTTATGGAAACAAAGAGCTTTTAACCATTTGCAGAAAAATTAAAAAATATTTTTTTGATTATTGACAAATGTGTGAACTTTTTATTATCCTAAGGGTATAACAAATGTTAAGTGCTGTAACAAATGTGACATGAAGAACCTTAAAGTGTTTATCTGTGACAGATGTTACAGTTTTTTTAACTTAAAAATGAAAGCGCTATTATTTAGGGTGAGGAGGCTCAATAACAAGCAAATAAGGGGAGGAGAAGGGGGCTTATATGCAGTTAGCTTTTATACTTTGTTTGATACTTATTGTGCAATATCTTTTATCGCTGTTTCAGATTAAGCAATACAAAAAGAATATCGATAAAATTGTCAGCGGTTACAAAGGTCAGGATGGTTTTTTTATGTTCTCAGGAATGACACGCGGAAAGCTTAAGCACGGAGCAATTGCTGTCTTAATTGTTGATAGTAACTATATCATTCATGAATGTCACTTGTTAAAAGGGATGTCAGTCTTAACTAAATTTAAGGCGATGGAAATCTATAAAGGCAAGCATGTTGGGGAAATTGTCAGCTACATCCATGATGAGATTCCTAATAAGGGCAAAAATAAACTTCCTTCCTCAAGAAAGGCATTGTTACAGGCAAGTGAAAATGCATTATTAACAATCGCTAAGAAAAAGGTGTCATTAGGAGTATAAATAAGGGGGTCAAACAATGGAATGGATCAAATGGTTAGGAGAGCATTTTATTGGGATGTTTCAGGCAGGCGGGGAAACCTTTATGGGGCTGGTAACAGGCATTGTTCCTACTCTCGTCGTTCTATTAACATTCACGTATGCAATGATGAAATTTGTTGGAGAAGAAAGAGTTACACGAATCATTCAGTTTGCTGCTAAATACACAATCCTTCGCTATACACTCATGCCAATTCTATCACTTCTTATGTTAACAAACCCAATGGCATATACTTTTGGCCGTTTTTTACCAGAAAAGCAAAAGCCCGCCTTCTACGATTCAGCCGTATCATTCGTTCATCCAGTCACAGGTTTATTTCCTTATGCAAATGCAGGAGAGCTCTTTGTCTATTTAGGAATTGCTAACGGCATCCAAGAATTAGGGCTGCCGATAGCAGACTTAGCTGTCCGTTACTTTATCGTTGGTGTCGTTATTATTTTGATTCGTGGAATCGTAACTGAAATAATCACAAAATATTTAGCGAAAAAGGATGGCGCTGATATAGCGTAGAAAAGGGGGAGATTGTATATGACAGCTTATCGCGGTGTTTTCGTATCCAAAGGCTCAGGCGGCTGGGGTGTTGGTCTGTATGTGGAACCAGATTCTAAAAAGAGCAAAATTGTTTCGATTACAGGCGGAGGGATTCATCCAGTTGCCGCAAAAATAGCAGAGTTAACTGGTGCTGAGGCAGTAGATGGCTTTAAAGGCTCCTATCCAGAAGAAGAAATGGCCTGTGTTGTTATTGACTGTGGCGGAACTGCACGGATTGGCGTTTACCCAATGAAACGAATTTTGACAGTCGATGTTCTTCCTTCCTCTCCATCAGGTCCGCTGTCCAAATATATAACCGATGATATTTTTGTTTCAGGTGTAACAACGAAAGATGTGGCGATTTCAGAAAGCTATAATCAATCTGCAAGTGCCGAAGAAGCAGCAGAGCGTCCTAAATTTGATACTAAAGATAAAGACAAATTCCAGGAGAACTATAAACAATTAAAACAAAACATTGCAGCAAAACAAAAAGAAAATATCTTGCTGCGTTTCTCAAAAGGAATTGGCAATGTCACAGGCACATTTTATCAAGCTGGCCGGGACACAATGGATATTTTGCTAAAGAATATTCTGCCTTTTATGGCGTTTGTAAGTATGCTCATGGGAATTATTAATTATACAGGTGTGGGCGATTGGATTGCACAGGCACTTACTCCTCTTGCTGGTTCCCTTTGGGGGCTGCTTGTCATAGCGGTTGTCTGTACATTGCCCTTCTTATCTCCAGTGTTAGGACCTGGCGCCGTAATCGCCCAAGTTATTGGCGTATTAATCGGTTCGCAAATAGCGTTAGGCAATATTCCGCCCCAATATGCTCTTCCTGCCCTATTTGCCATTAATGGGCAAGTTGGCTGTGATTTTATTCCTGTTGGTTTGTCTCTTGGCGAAGCTAAGCCAGAAACAGTTCGCTACGGAGTACCTGCGATTCTTTACAGTCGTTTGATCACAGGTGTTGTTGCTGTAGTCATTGCTTATTTTGCTAGTTTTGGCATGTATTAAATACGTGGAAGGATAGGGTCGATGTGTTTAAACAGGATAGAAGGATGCTCGTTAAAATTGCCCAAATGTATTATGAGGAAGGTGCCACCCAATCGGAAATTGCCGACAGAATTGGAATCAGCAGGTCCCTCGTTTCTAAGCTGTTAACGAAAGCGAGGGAAGATGGTATTGTCGAAATTATCATTCATGATGACCATATTCATCAATTTAGAAATATTGAACGGAAAATAGAGCGTCTTTATGCATTAAGGGAAGTAGTATGCATAGAGAGTGTTGGCAAGGAGACGTCAAAAAAGCAATTAGGCGAAGCGGCCAGTGAGTATTTACATCGTGTTATCAGAGATGGCCAGATTATTGGCATGTCCTCTGGCACGACATTAAATGAAGTGGCAAAGGCTATCAGTTCTGTGCAGCACTATCCAACAGCAACCGTTGTTCCATTAGTCGGAGGGATGGGGAACGAGCGAGTAGACATTCATTCGAACAGTATTGTCTCAAAGGTCGGCAATGCCCTTCAATCGAAGTATGAGTTACTGCATGTTCCAGTAATGGTAGACACAAAGGAAGCGAGAGAAGTATTAATACGCCAGCCTTCTATCCGGTCTATTTTTCATTTAGCAGAACAATCACATATTGCCATTGTAGGTATAGGCGGCCGGCCAGAGGATTCGACGATGGTAAAATCGTACATGGGCTCTGATCATCTGCAAATCACGAATGACTCAGAAATTGTCGGCGATATTTGTTATAACTTTATTAATAAGTTTGGCAAGCCTGTTCAAAATGCTTGGAATGACAGAGTGATAGCAATGGAACTGGAAAAATTAAAAGCAATACCGCTCGTTATTGGTGTAGCTTCCGGTCTGGAAAAGGTTCAAGCCATAAAAGCTGCCTTGGAGGGTAGTTTAATTCATGTGCTGATTACAGATGAAGCAACTGGAACTGCCCTTGTAGAAGGCTAGCAAGAGTTGAAGTCGTGCATATGAACTCTGATTTATTCGAAAATTACCATTGACAGGTATTATTTAACACCTTAAACTGAAAATGCGGAACAAATGATAAGGGTTGGAACAAATGTAATAAAGTTCACTATATTGTTAGACTATATAACATTTGTATTTCTAAAATATTAAATTGTAAGCGCATTACAAATACGAGGGAGGAATTATTAATGTCAATTTACACAAAGCTTTTACAAAGAGAACGTGAAAATGCACCCATTAAAGTCGGAGTTATCGGTGCAGGCCAGATGGGTTTTGGAATGATTGCGCAAATCTCCAAAATTCCCGGTATGATCGTAACAGGTATATGTGATGTAAATGTTCAGGCAGCACAAAGAGCTGCTGATTTCTATTCCTCTCAATCTGCCCGCAAGGATTCTATCGTAGTTACAAACGATTATCGTAAAGTCATTCAGTCAAACAATGTGGAAGTAATCGTAGATGCCACTGGTGTTCCAGAAGTAGGCGCAAATGTTTCATTAGAAGCGTTAAGGTCTAAAAAACATATCGTTCTGCTCAATGTAGAAGTGGATATAACAATTGGCTCCATCATGTATCAAATGTTCAGCAATGCCGGACTAATTTATACAGGCTCAGCCGGTGATGAGCCTGCTGCTACACTAGAATTATATGAATTTGCTAAAACGATGGGATTGGAAGTGCTTGTTGCCGGCAAAGGGAAAAACAATCCATTTAACCCGTTATCAAACCCTGATACAGCAGCTGCTGAAGCAAAAAGTAAAAACATGAGTGCCCATATGCTAGCGGCCTTTCAAGATGGGACAAAAACAATGGCAGAAATGAACCTGTTAAGTAATGCGATTGGGTTAATTCCAGATAAGGTCGGCATGCACGGTGTATCAGCAACAGTGCAGGATGTTGCTGATAAATTGGACTTAAAGGAAAATGGCGGGGTATTAAACAGCTTTGGGGTTGTAGAGTATGTAAACGGATTAGCACCAGGGGTTTTTGTCATTGTCAAAAGTGAGCTTGAACCAGTTGATGAAGAGCTGCGCTACTTAAAAGTTGGCAAAGGTCCTCATTATGTATTTTACCGCCCTTATCATTTGGCTAGTTTAGAAACGCCGATCACTATTGCAAAAGCAGTATTAGAGCATGACTCTTCCATTCACCCACTCGGGGCGCCTATATCTGAAACAGTAACGGTCGCTAAAAGAGATATAAAAGCTGGAGAAACATTAGACGGCATTGGTGGATACAGTGTTCGCGGTGTTCTGGAAACGCATTCTGATATGAAGAAAAATGGTCATATTCCAATTGGTTTAATTAGTGGAAAAGTAATAGCAAAACGGGATATAAAAACAGGAACGTTCCTGACTTTTGATGATATAGAGTTAGATACAAATACAACGGTTTGGAAATTAAGAGCATTACAAGATCAGCTTTTTCCATCTAATTTAGAACAACGGCCGCTTGTGACACTATAAGTAATGAACCAATAGGAGGATTAAGGATGACAACATCAGTCGTAAAAGAAATAGGTGTATTAGTTTCCGCATTTAAAGAAGATAAAATCTTAATATTATTCGGGCCACAGGCACCGAAGGAACTTCGAGAAATGGCAGTTATTCATGAATTTGAGCTGTTGGATAGTGAGCCATTAAAGCATGGCGGCACGATTGCATTTGGAGACGAGACTTTTACTATTACAGCGTTAGGAGATCATGCAAATAAGAATTTCAAGGAATTAGGGCATATATCTATCTATTTTCAAGAACCAGTAGATGAAGTGTTGCCTGGAGCTGTGTTTGCTGCACCATATTCCTTCCCAAATTCTATTAATGAAGGAACAGTAATTTCAGTAAAATAAACAAGCGGGAAAGGGAGAATCAAGTATATAAACTTGAGCTCTTTTTCCCTTTTTTTATCCTCTTTTAAATTGATTTTTGATTAGTAAAAAATATCAGAAAATACACGCTTTTCCCTTGACTAGAAGAGCAATACATTATATGATTTTTACAAATGTAACAGTATTGAACAAATGTAAAGGGAGGAACAATAATGAAGATTAAAACATTAAAGCTTCCTGAAATGATTACAGAACAGAAATTAAAAGAGCTGTATAAAGAACTGTGGCTAATTCGGTATTTCGATGAAAAAGTTGACCAGTTTTTTGCGAAAGGAATGATCCATGGAACAACACATTTATGTGTTGGCCAAGAGCCGTCTGCTGCTGGATCCATTGCAGTGATTAGCAGAAAAGATAAGATTATCAGCACCCATCGCGGGCACGGCCACTGTATTTCGAAAGAAGGCGATGTGAACAAGATGATGGCAGAGCTCTTTGGCAGAGAAACAGGCTACTGTAAAGGAAAAGGCGGATCGATGCATATTGCAGATTTAGAAAAAGGCAATCTGGGCGCCAATGGGATTGTCGGCGGCGGGCTTCCGTTAGCAGTCGGAGCAGCTCTTACCTCCAAAATAAAAAATGAGAATTATGTGGTGCTTTGCTTCTTTGGAGATGGTGCATCAAATGAAGGCAGCTTCCATGAATCGCTGAACTTAGCAGCGATTTGGGATTTGCCGGTAGTTTTTATTTGCGAAAATAATCAGTATGGGATGTCCGGCCCAGTCAAAGATATGACAAGGATTGAAAATATTGCCGACAGAGCCGGCAGTTACGGCATACCTGGCAAAGTAGTGGACGGTCTTGACATGATTGAGATAATGAATTCCGTTCACGAAGCGGTTGAGCATGCACGCAATTCTAAAGGACCATCCTTAATTGAAATGAAAACATACCGCTGGAAAGGCCACTCTAAAAGCGATGCAAAAAAATACCGGACTCGGGAAGAAGAGAAGGAATGGCGCGAAAAGGACGGAATTAAACGCTTTAAAGACACGTTAATCAATAGTGGTGTCTTAACAGAAGAAACAGCTAAACAGCTTCAGGAAGAAGCCTATGAAGAGATTGAAAAGGCTGTAACATTCGCTGAAAACAGTCCAGAACCATCCCTTGATAGATTACTAGAAGATGTATATGCCTAAAAGAGAGGAGCTAAAAAATGGCTACTAGACAAATAACCTATTTAGAGGCAGTCAGGGAAGCAATGAGTTTAGAAATGCGAGAAAACGAGGATGTGTTTATCCTCGGTGAAGACATCGGTGTATACGGAGGAGCCTTTGGCGTTACTCGGGGTATGATTGAGGAGTTTGGACCGGAGCGCGTTCGTAATACGCCAATCTCAGAGGCAGCGATTGCAGGTGCTGCCATTGGTGCAGCTTTAACAGGAATGCGTCCAATATTGGAGCTTCAATTCTCTGATTTTATTACAATAGCTATGGACCAAATGGTGAATCAAGCGGCGAAAACACGCTATATGTTTGGAGGTAAAGGCAAGGTGCCAATGGTGCTGCGCACACCTGCTGGTTCAGGAACAGGAGCAGCTGCTCAACATTCACAAAGCTTAGAAGCATGGATGGCCCACATCCCCGGCTTAAAGGTAGTCCAGCCTGCGACAGCTTATGATGTTAAAGGATTGCTAAAAGCGGCAATGGATGATGATAACCCCGTTATTTTTTACGAGCATAAGCTTTTGTATAAAACAACAGGAGACGTGCCAGAAGAATCATACAAAATCGAGTTAGGTAAGGCAGATATTAAACGGAGCGGCACAGATGTGACAATTGTTGCAACCGCTATCATGGTTCATAAAGCACTCGAGGCAGCGGCTGAACTGGAAAAAGACGGCATAAGTGTGGAAGTCATTGATCCGCGTACGCTTGTTCCACTAGATACAGACACGATTATACAATCTGTCAAAAAGACTGGACGATTAATTGTAGTTCATGAAGCAGTAAAGCGAGGCGGTTTTGGTGGAGAAATTGTCAGTGTTATTGCAGAGAGCGAAGCATTTGACTATTTAGATGCCCCAATTAAACGGTTAGGAGGAAAGGATGTCCCGATTCCATACAACCCGAAATTAGAAAAAGCTGCCATTCCCCAAGTTCCCGATATTGTTGAGGCAGTGAAAGAAACAGTGAAGAACAGGTAAGGAGGGAAAGCCAATATGGCAAAAGAAATATTTATGCCTAAGTTAAGCAGCACGATGGCAGTCGGGACACTTCTGCAGTGGTTTAAAGAAGAAGGAGAGACTGTCGAAATCGGTGAACCGCTGTTTGAAATAATGACAGATAAAATTAACATTGAAGTAGAAGCCTATGATGATGGTGTGTTGTTAAAAAAATATGTCGATGTTGACACGGAGGTACCAGTTAACCATATTGTTGGCTATATCGGTGCAAAGGGTGAAGCAGTGCCTGCCAATTCGCCAGGCATTGCTGGCGGTGAAACAGACGTGAGAGAACAAGCAGAATCAGTTTCTATTCAACAAGAACTCTCCCATAATCACATACAAACGGAAGAAAAACCTCGGGCAACTCCAGCTGCTCGGCAAATGGCCCGCACAAACAAACTAGATTTAGTTTTCATTAACGGAAGCGGACCAAACGGCCGCATTCATAAAAAAGATGTGTTGCTACAACTAGAAGATAATACAAAGGCAACACCACTTGCGAAAAAAATAGCTGCAGTAGCACAAGTGGACTTAAATACTGTTGCTGGAAGCGGAGCACAGGGCAAGATTGTGAAAGCAGACGTATTATCAGCGCTGCCAGCAAAATCAATGGAATCAGAACCAGTGCTAGAATCAATGGAAATACGGAAGAAAATGTCTGGGATTCGAAAAGTTATTGCCGAAAGGATGGCACAAAGCGCTTATACCGCACCACATGTTACATTAACCACAGAAGCAGACATGACCAAAGTAAAAGAACTGAGAACATCCCTCTTACCAGTTGTCGAAAAACAAACAGGCCTTCGTTTATCGTTTACAGATATTATCATAAAAGCGGCAGGGACCGCATTAAGTCGTCATCCTCATGTGAATGCATCTGTAGTAGGAGACGAAATTGTTCAGTACAGAGAAATTAACATCGGTTTGGCAGTAGCGGTTCCTGACGGTTTAATGGTTCCAGTCATAAAAGACGTTTCTTCAAAAGGACTCACTGCAGTTACAATGGAGGCAAAAGATATCGGACAGAGAGCGCGTGAAAATAAGCTGCTCCCAGAACAACTAAAAGGCTCTACCTTTACGATCTCCAACCTTGGAATGTATGCAGTTGATGCTTTTACGCCGATCATTAATCAGCCTGAAAGTGCCATATTAGGAGTCGGCCGCATTCAGGATAAACCTGTAGCTATAAATAACAGTCTGGAAATTCGGCCAATGATGACATTAAGTCTCTCCTTTGATCATCGAGCAATCGATGGAGCCCCGGCCGCAGCGTTTTTAACAGAATTAAAGCAAATATTGGAAAACCCATATGAGTTATTAGCATAGGAGGTATAGTGGTGAAAACCTATGATATTGTTGTTATCGGCGGAGGACCGGGTGGATATACAGCGGCTCTGCATGCAGCAGAACTTGGACAAAAGACAGCCCTTATTGAGGCAGACTTTCTCGGTGGAACATGCTTGAATCGAGGCTGTATTCCCTCCAAAACATATTTAAAGCATGCTGAAATTATTGAACAAATCGAAAAAGGGAAAGAGTGGGGAATTGACTCAGGACCGCTTCAGTTATCTTTAAGTAAAATGAAGAACCGAAAAGATGACGTCGTTAAACGCCTTCGCAACGGTATTGCTTTCCTTTTAAAAAAAGGAAAGGTGGATGCTTATAACGGCTATGGAACAGTACTGCCTGATGGAAAAGTAATGATTCAATCAGCTAGTAAGGAAGAGACTATTAAGGGCAATAAAATCATTATTGCAACTGGCTCTGTCCCTGCGGTGCCGCCGATTTCAGGATTAGAAACTGTTTCCTATGAAACTAGTGATACAGTTTTCGATTTGGAAGAGATACCTAAATCGGTCGTCATTATCGGCGGTGGCGTAATTGGAGTAGAATTTGCAACTATCTTTGCTGCCTTACAAGCAGAAGTAAGCATTATCGAAGCTTCTGACAAGATTATCCCAACAGAGGATATCGAAGCTTCCAAGTTCTTAACTAGTAGTCTCAAGAAAAAAGGGATTACCATCCATACAAATGCTAAAGTGCAGAGAGTAGAGGAAACTGAAGGGACGAAACTAGTAGTCTGTGAGGATGAAAAGGGGAATGAGCAAAAGCTTCACACAGATATATTAATCGTATGTACTGGGCGCAGGCCGAATCTATCAGCAGTTACAGGGCTTTCATTAGAAACGAACGGACCTTTTCTTCGAGTCAATAGCCAAATGGAAACAAGCATGACAAATGTGTATGCGATCGGAGACGTCATTGGCGGATGGCAGCTAGCACATGCTGCAAGTGCAGAAGGAATAGTTGCTGTAAATAATGCTTCAGGAAGAAAAGACCTTATTGACTATAAAGTAATGCCGCGCTGCATTTATACCCTTCCTGAGATTGCATCTGTCGGTTTGTCAGAAGAAGCAGCAAAAGCGCAAGGAATGGACGTGAAAATAGAGACATTTAATTTTGGCGGGAGCGGGAAAGCAATAAGTGCCGGTCAGCCAGAAGGATTTACTAAAATCATTTATGAAGCAAGGTTTGGCGAGATTATCGGTGTCGTTATGGCAGGTGGAAATGTAACAGAATTGATCGCAAACGCCTCAGCTTTTATGTACCTAGAAGGAACAATAGAAGAAGCAGCTTCCATGATTCATCCACATCCGACAATTTCAGAAACCTTCTATGAAGCAGCGCTGAATGCAGTCTACAAATCAAAAGCGAATAAAGAAATACATTCGGCTATCTAATCATATTCGCAACAAAAAAGCCTAGTAATAATAGGCTTTTTTGTGCAGTTAAAATAATAAGAGGAATAGACGAAATTAAATAATAAGAATTTTCTTAAAATGTCTTGACTGAACAGGTTCTGTATTTTATGATGATTACAAATGTAACGCTATTGAACAAAAGTAAAAATCACTACAAACGAAAGGAGGGAGACAACAATGGAAAAGTTAATTCAATTAGATGAAAAGGTAATTCAATTGCATGTTAAAGCTGCAAATAGGGAGGAGGTAATGACGAGGCTTTATGAAAAGCTAAAGAAATACAATTATGTTAAAGATACTTTTTTAGCTTCTATTTTAGAAAGGGAAAGGATTTTTCCAACAGGCTTGCCTCTTGCTTCGATGGGCGTGGCAATTCCCCATACTGATCCAGAACATGTAGTCACCCCGATGATTGCTGTGGCAGTATTAGAGCACCCAGTAGAATTTATCGTAATGGGCAGTACAGATACACCAGTGAATGTGGAGATTGTCTTGATGTTAGCAATATCTGAACCTACTAAACAGCTTGTGATGCTCGAACGGTTAATGGGTGTCTTTCAAAATGAAGCTGCCATGTCCCAGTTGAAAAATGCAGCATCTGCTAAAGAGCTGCTTTCTGTATTAGACAGGGAAATAAATCAGATAAGTGTTTAGCACTTTTTTTTTCACCAGAAATGTAAGCGCTATCTATTGTGAGGGGGTCTTTTTATGATTAAGCAAGCTGTAGATTTTGTATTAGATTTAGGTCCATCTATTATGCTGCCGATCATTATGACAGTATTTGGCTTACTGTTAAAGCAAGGCTTTAAAAAGTCATTTACAGCAGGTATAACCATTGGGATTGGTTTCATAGGTGTAAATCTTGTTATCGGGCTTTTATCGGGGGCAATCGGACCAGCTGCCCAAGCGATGGTAGAGAAATTAGGATTAAATTTAGATATTCTTGATGTGGGATGGCCAATCGGTGCTGCTATTTCCTTTGGAACGCCTGTAGCACCATTAATGATTCCATTAGTACTGGTTTTAAATGTAATCATGCTGTCAACGAATTTAACAAAAACGCTAAATGTTGATATTTGGAACTTCTGGCATTTAATCTTCGCTGCCTCGGTCACTTATTATGCCTACGATAACATGATTTTAGCTATAGCAGTTGGATTAATTGTTTCTGCGATAACCCTCAAATTGGCGGACTGGACCGCTCCGGCTGTCGAACACCACTTTGGGTTAAAAGGAGTCTCAATGGCTCACTCGGAAACAGTTAACTTTGCTCCCATCACATATGCTAGCAACCGGATTGTGGATAAAATACCAGGAATTAATAAAATCGAGGCAGATCCTGAAACATTAAAGAAAAGATTTGGGATTTTTGGAGAGCCCCTCGTAATGGGATTAGTGCTTGGATTGCTGATTGGTTTTCTCGGTGGATACGATGCTAAAGGAATTCTAACATTAGGGATTCAGATGTCTGCAGTATTAATTTTGATGCCAAGAATGGTAGCTCTATTAATGGAAGGACTAATCCCTATTTCAGAAGGAGCCCGCGACTTAATCAATAAAAAGTTCCCTGGTAAGAATGTTTATATTGGGCTTGATACAGCGATTGTTATCGGAACAGCATCAAATATGGCGGTTGCACTAATCATGGTTCCTATTACCTTATTATTAGCTGTAATTTTACCATATAACGGTATGCTGCCTTTTGCGGATTTTGCAGTACTTCCCTTTACAGTCGTTTGGGCAGTCGCAGCAGCACGCGGCAATATTATCCGCGGCATTATTAACAGTATCGTCACCTTGATGATCGTCTTCTTTATTGCTACTAATCTTGCAGATTTAGCAACAACGATGGGAAGAGCAGTCGGCTTTGATTTCCCAGAGGGAGCTACACAAATTTCTGGTATAGATTTAGGATCACACGTCATTCCATGGATTATCGTCCGATTGCTTGACCCAAGCAATCCATACTTTATCGGTGCGATTATAGCTGCGATTTTGTACGCCTCGCTCTGGTATTGGGTCAGAAATGACATTAAAAAACAATATGCGAAAGAAATGGGATTAGATGCGAAGACATTAAAGCCTGTTCAACTAGAGGAAGATGAAACTGCTTTTAAAGCTTAATTATTTATTATAGGAGGAATTACAATGGCAAAAAAAATCTTGGTTTCCTGTGGTACAGCAGTTGCCACATCCACAGTCGTAGCGAAAAAAATAGAAGAAATATTAAAAAACAAAGGATTTAATGTTATTGTGGAGCAATGTAAAGTATCGGAGGTGCCGTCTAAAGCGGCAGGTGCAGATTTAATTGTCACAACAACACCAGTAAGTAATACAGGCGGAACACCAGTTATACAAACAATCTCTTTTTTGACAGGGGTTGGAATTGATGCAGATATGGAAAAGATTATTAGCCATTTAGAATAAGCGATAAAAAAGCAAAAAAACGATGTTGTGTTTTTTTGCTTTTTTAAAATGGAGGAGAGATGATGAAGCACTATCGCTACAGTACAACAGTATTTTGGTTTTCTATTATTTTTCCTGTGATCTTAATGATTGGCATGTTTATTTGGGCTATAAACAGCCTAATAAATAATGGTTCAGAGGGTATTTATTTGCTTGTTTTAATCGTGATGCCTCTATTATTTGTTTCCTCTGTTATTGGTTTAAATAACCCTTCGCAAATTACTGTCTCTTCTGAGGCAATCGCATTTATTGGGTTTTGGCGAAAGCATGAGTATAAATGGCAAGAGGTCACAGAATTTACCGTTAAAGATTATGGATATGTAGGAAAATCCTTTATCAGAATTGGCAATTTCCGTCTGTTAGGAGGCCGCTATTGGATTTCTAATAAGCTCGATGGGTATCAAGAATTATTAACCATAATAAAAGCACAAGCAGAAGGACGTGAAAAGCATGAAGGTGAAACCGTACAGTCAAAATGACAGAGCACTGCCGATGAAAGTTGCTGCTTACTATAACAAGGAACAAATAAACTATGAAGAGCGGCATATTCCTACTATCGGTGACGAGGAAGTGTTAATTCGCATGGAGTATTGCGGACTATGCGGAACAGATATTCATAAAGTAATCGACGAAACAGTGCCGCCTGAAACTGTTCTTGGCCATGAAGTTTCAGGGGAAATAGTGAAAACAGGTGCTAAAGTAAAGGATTACAAAGTGGGTGATAGAGTATTTGTCGCTCACCATGTTCCATGCTTCACCTGCCATTATTGCAAGAGAGGTTCGTTCAGCTTATGTGCGCAATTTAAACAAACCAATCTAGATCCAGGCGGATTTTCTGAATATATCCGTGTGCCAGCATTGCATGTAAAACATACGATGGGGCTACTTCCAAACGGAATGAGCTATGAACAAGGAGCGCTTGTCGAACCAATCGCCTGCTGTCTTCATGGCTTTGAATTAATAGATACACACCCAGGAGATACGATTTTTATTATGGGCGCTGGCCAAATTGGCCTCCTGCAAGTACAAATTGCCAGAGCCTTATATGCTTCCAACATTATTGTCAGTGATATTAATCCTTTTCGTTTGGATAAAGCACTAGAGTTCGGTGCTGATGAGGCTATTAACAGTCAAAAGGAAAATGTAGCAGAAAAAGTATTAGAACTGACAAATGGAAGGGGAGCAGATATCATCATCATTTCCGCCAGCATTTCCTCTCTTTTACCTGAAGCATTGGAATGTGTTGCAAGAGGCGGGACCGTATTAGTTTTTGCACCATTTAAAGACACAGAGGTAGCCATACCTGCAGCAAAATTTTTTAATGATGAAATTAAAGTAATCGGCTCCTACTCTTCCAATCCATATAATTATGAAAAAGCTGTGTATATGTTGAAAAATAAAGTGTTTGATGTAGAAAGGATGATTACCCACCGCTTTCCGTTAGCAGAGTTAGATAAAGCAATCGCAACGGCACATAATCCTACTGCAAGTGTTTTGAAAGTGCTAATAACACCATAGAAAGAGGGGGAGCAATGGTTGATTTAAGGTTAAATGAAAAAATAGTACTAGTAACAGGAGCGGATGATAGTCTTGGTACCGTTATTTGCGAAAAGCTTGTAAAGAATGGCGCTAAGGTTTGGAGTCATCAATTTAGCGAAAATACAGCAGGTTCCAATCAGCATTATGTGAATACAACCACTATTATAAGTAAATTGGACTCACGTGAAGAGGTTCGAACGGTAGTCAATAAAATCATCGCAGAAGATAAAAAAATAGATATTCTCATCAATCTGGCAGAAAAGAAGGATAGCTTTACAATTGATCAGCTGACACCACAGACATGGTTAGCTGCTTTTCAAAGAAATCTGGATACACCTTTTCTATGCTGTCAGGAAATTCTCCCAGCCATGATAGAGCATGGCAGCGGAACCATTATTAATATAACTTCACAAGCGGCATTTACAGGAGATATTGGTCCTCATTATGCGGCATCCAAAAGTGCATTAAACTCATTTACAAAGGGCTTGGCAAGAGAGTTTAAAGAAAAGGGCATAAAGGTGAAGGAAGTTTGTGTTCCTGTTAAGCTACATGATCAGTCACTCCCTTTAAAGAGTAGAAGACACATGATCGAAGCAGTAGCAAATAAGACGTTACTAGCATGTTCAGCTTATTTGGATGAAGAATAGTTTATGATTTGAGGGGCTGTATATGAAAAAAAATATTCTTATTATAGGCGGAGCAAGTGGCATCGGCAAGGAAATTGCGTTACATTATGTAGCAGATAAACATCAGGTTGCTGTTGCAGATATTAATAAACAATCCTTGGAACAGTTAGTTCTAGAAAACGGCCAAAATACTCTTATTCCATTGGAAGCAGACGCTAGTTCTTGGGAAAGTATCGAACTCCTTGCAGAACAAATAAAAAAGAGGTTTGGCACCATTCACACACTTGTTTACTCAGCAGGTATTACAAAATCAATCAGCTTACTTGAAATGGATTGGGCTGTTTGGCAAAAAACAATGGCTGTAAACCTGCACGGTCTTTTTTACAGCATTAAATTCATATATCCGTTGATCGAGAGCGGCGGAAGCATTGTTATTATTGGATCAGGATCTGCTATTACTGGCACTGGCGGCGGAATCCAATATACGGCCTCAAAGGGCGGGGCATTTGGGTTAATGAGATCCCTTGTTCAAGAATTGGGAAATAACCATATAAATATAAATGTTGTCGCACCAAGGGTAATTGAATCAGATATGCTCGATATTTTATATCCGACAGAACAATCAAAGGCTGAGCTGAAAAAAGCCATTCCAATTGGACGGCTTGGTACACCAATTGATGTTTGTCAGGCGGTAAAATATTTAAGCAGTGAGGAAGGCAAATATGTGCATGGCCAAATCTTGCTGTTAGATGGCGGAAGAACATATAAAAGTGTCTTATAAACCAGTTTCTCCGAGAATCATAATTCTCGGTTTTTTTATGATAAGACGTAATGATTTTCCTAAAAATATGCTGTAATATGTTCTTATACATAACATTTGTAATTACGGATTGGCTGTAGAAAGAGGAGATGATGAAGCGTGGAATGGCAAGAAAAACGACAATTAGTGAAGGTTTCCAGCATGTACTATAATGACGGCTGGACACAAGCACAAATTGCCCAAAAACTAGGTGTTTCAAGACCAGTTATTTCAAAGTTATTGCAAAGGGCAAAGGATGAAGGAATCGTTAAGATATATATAAAGGATGAAAGTGTGCACACTGTAGAATTAGAAAGAAAGCTGGAGCAATATTTTGACCTAGCAGATGCTGTTGTTGTTCCTAATAATGGGCTATCGGCAGAAAGAGCAAAACGGGAAGTAGGTCAAGCGGGGGCCAGCTATATTTCTAACA
Source organism: Niallia sp. MER 6 (assembly GCF_023714395.1). Classification (NCBI taxonomy): domain Bacteria; kingdom Bacillati; phylum Bacillota; class Bacilli; order Caryophanales; family Bacillaceae; genus Niallia; species Niallia sp. MER 6. The sequence continues at coordinate 18,592 of NZ_JAMAUK010000007.1, forward strand.
ATATGAAAGACGTTAAAAGTATTGGAATCTCTTGGGGAGAAACGTTAGCTAATCTCGTACAGGAGTATCCTTTTGAGCGAAAAGAAGATATTACCGTTGTTCCATTAGAAGGAGGGATGGGAGTTAAACAAGTACAAATCCATGCAAACCAACTGGCAAACGAATTAGCGAAAAAACTCCAAAGTACATGTGCCTATTTGTATGCACCCGCCATTGTCGAAACAGAAGAACTAAAACAGCGGCTGATGGGGATGGAGGATATTCAAACAGTTTTAGAAATAGGCAGGAATGTAGATGTTGCTCTCATCGGAATCGGAAATCCTTTTGATGATTCAACATTATTGAGACTAGGATATTTACAAGAAAATGACCTTGCCCAACTTCGAGACGTAGGTGCAATTGGCGATATCGGCTTCCGCTTTTTCGATCAAAACGGGAAGCCTATCAATGATTCGTTAAATACAAAAGTAATCGGCATTACGTTGGAAGAGTTTAAAGGAATCAAAAATGTAATTGCAGTTGTGGAAGGGGAACATAAAGTTGCAAGTATATTAGGGGCATTACAGGGCAAGTTTATTGATGTATTGATTACCGATGAATTAACTGCAAATGCTATTATAAAAAACATAACGTGAGTAAATTTTTCTGTATATCTTGTACCTAATCCAGAAAAAATCGAATATAATAATGTTAATTAGTGGTATTTACGATGCATCATAATACGGAATCAATTTTCCTCATTAAGGATAAGGAGAGATTACGATGGAAATCACAAAATTAGATGTCTTCCTATATTGTTCACATTGTCAAGATGAAACTCTGCACAGTGTTCAATATTTAAACCATAAAATCTCTAGTACAGAGTGTACAAATTGCCACCGTAAACTTGATATGCATTTGAATCCGAAAAGAGAGCTATATAAAGAAATATATAAACGAATTGTTACAAAACCTACTAGACTAACCCAAGAATACAGAGATGATTTAAATAAATTTCTTGGAGAATTTCCAAAACGTGCGCTAAGCAAACCATATCGACTTAAAAGATATATGAATGAAACAAGAACGGCATTAAAGAAATTTAAAGACGGCAACTAAATAGCTTAAAATACCGCAGCAGGATAGTTATCTATCCTGTTTTTTTATGAAGAAAAAAATACTGCTTTTCTAAATTGGAATATTGATCTTTGCAGAAACTAGGGACAAGCAATAAAAATATTAATTTAATTTAAATAATCTGCTGTTAAAACAAAAAATGAACAAAGATGTATGTCAAAAGTGAAACGCACCATTCCTGTATGGGAAATCTCAGCAATATATTACATGGTATTCTTGCTAATAAGAGGTATATTTGCTCTGTGAAATGGCAAACTGACAAGAAATGAAAATGGAAATAAAGGAAAAAAATTCATTTTAGTTCTTTTTTTAGAGCTTTTTATATAATATAATAACTGTATTACGCATAATAGTACACTTAGTACAGATGGGGGGCTGAATATGTTTGAACTGGATATAAGAAGCAGGACACCTATCTATGAACAACTGGTGGAAAAGTTGATCGAGCTGATTGTGACAGGAGTGCTGAAGGCTGATGAACAGCTTCCATCTGTTCGAACGATGGCGACACAGCTGACGATTAATCCGAATACCATCCAAAAGGCTTATCGTGAGCTCGAAGTAAGAGGCTACATCTATTCCGTTCAAGGAAAGGGCAGCTTTGTGAAGGCTTCTGAGTTCGTTCAAGATGACAGCAAAATAAAAGAGGCGCTAGAGAGGTTGGAAAAAGCGGTGAAAGAAGCATTGTACTTAGGCATTCAGCCTGAGGATTTGCTTATGCATATCAGGAAATTGATTAATTAAGGGGGAGGGAATAATGCCGATGATTGAATTAAAACAAGTCGTAAAGCGCATTGATAAGGATATCATTCTCGACCATATGAGTTTGAATATACGAAAAGGTAGCATTTATGGACTGCTTGGCTCCAACGGGGCAGGAAAAACAACAATCTTAAAAATGATAGCGGGAATTTATAAGCAGGAAGAAGGAACGGTAACAGTAGATGGAGAGATGGTATTTGAAAATACTTCCCTGAAACAGAAGATGTTCTTTATTGCAGACTATCCTTCTTTTTTACCGCATTATACAACAAAACAAATGGCTTCTTTTTACAAGGAACAGTTCTCCAATTGGAATGATGAATTATTCAATAAAATGGGAGATCAGCTAGCTATAGACAAAAATAAAAAAATCCATCATTTTTCCAAAGGTGTACAAAGACAGATCGCTTTTTGGCTTGCTTTCTCCACACAGCCGGAAATTTTAATATTAGATGAGCCTTTTGACGGCTTGGATCCTGTTATACGTTCGAAAGTAAAGAAACTAATCGTAAACCAAGTCGCAGAAAATGAAATGACGGTTATCATTTCTTCTCATAATCTTTCAGAAGTGGAAGATTTATGTGACCATATCAGCATTATTCATAAAGGAAAATGTTTGATTGAAAATGATATTGATGATATAAAGCTTGATTTCCACAAAATCCAAGTCGCTTTTTCCGAACAAGGTCCAAAAGAATTATTGAAAGATTCTTTAGACATTGTTCATTTTGAACAGCGTGGAAGTGTCAGCATGCTTATCGTTAAAGGAGATAGAGAAGCAATTGTCAAACAGATTGAGCTATTATCGCCCTTATTGCTGGATATCTTGCCTCTTACATTAGAAGAGATTTTTATTTATCAAATGGAGGAATTAGATTATGCCATCAAAGAAACCTTTATATTATAAGCAATTATATCTATTAATCTTCCGCAATGTCGGCTGGATTGGTATTCTTTCTTTTTTAGTCTTGTTTTTTGCGATACCAATGCATCTAGTTCTCTTAGACAAAAAGGAATACAAAGAATGGGGAAATAACATAGTATTTGAACAGATTTTCGATGTCATTCCAGAGATTCAAATGGGTGTCTTATTGTTGACTCCTATCTTGCTTGGCATTTTTCTGTTTCGTTATATACAAAATAAAGCATTTAGCGATTTAATGCACAGCTTGCCTGTCAGCAGAAAGTTCCTGTTTCATTTTTTTACTTGGAACGGCTTTATTGTGTTAGTTTTACCAGTAGTTTTAAATGGTTTAATTCTAATGGCAGCTTATTCAATTTTTGATCTAGGAATATTTATTTCTATTAAAAGTATTTGGAGCTGGATTGGCATTTTTACTGTTTATACATCGGTAATATATTTTGCTTGTATCTTTGTCGGCATGCTTACAGGTTTATCCATTACTCAAGGATTGTTTACAGCTCTTTTTCTGCTATTTCCAGCAGGAGTTATCTTTATGGTTTTTTATAACTTCAGCACCTATGTGTATGGTTTTCCTCTCGAAAAATATATCTCTGACAAATTAATATATTTGTCACCGATACTGGCACCAGCCATCATCTACAGCAATTATTCAGACTTAAAGGTTTGTATAGCTTATATCGTCGTATCAGTCATTTTTTATGTGGCTGCAATGCTTCTTTACAAAAGACGCAATGCTGAAACTGTATATCAGACCTTGACATTCCGTAACTTGAGAGGATTGTTTAAGTACACAGTCACGATTTGCTTTATGCTTTTGGCTGGTTTGTATTTTCAAGTGATGAATAACGGCATCGGTTTTCATCTGTTTGGTCTTTTAATCGGCTCATTAATTGGCTATTTGATTGGTGAAATGTTTATCCAAAAATCATGGCGAGTATTCAACCGCCTAAAAGGATATGCTTATTTCTTTATTGCAGTAGTAATTGTGGCAGGAGTTTCACCATTCTTAATTAACAAATATGAACAATACATTCCAGAAGTGAATGACATTAAAAGCGTAGCTATAAATGACAGTATGACGTATACAGATGAGGCAATGAAGAAACTGTCTTCTTCAGAAAACATGGAAAAAGTTATAGAGATGCAACGTGAATTGATTAAAACACAAAACACAGTAGAAATATATGGGGAAAGTGTAATACCGCTGACAATAGAATATAAGCTCAACAATAATAAGAAAGTGACAAGAACATACACAATTAATCAAGATGATTATAGTAAATGGCTTAAGCCGATTTATGAATCAAAGGAATATAAGCAGCAAGTGTATGATTTTGAGTCACAAACGAATATTACAGAGGTAACGCTCGAATTTTCTTATGAAGGCGGAGCTATTACCATAACTAATCCCGAAGAACTTAAAGGCTTTTTGTCTGCGTTAACTGCTGACAAGCAGAAAGAGTCATATGAGGATATGAAAACCAGATATATTTCTTCTGCAAGTATTTCTATCCTAAAAGAGAATGATGAAAATAATTACAATTATTATGATAGTTTTATAACCTTAAAAGATAAACAAACGATTGCATGGTTAAAAAAGCATGGATATCATAATGAACTGACCATCAAACCGGAATTTGTTGAAAAAGTTGTTGTGTTTAAAGCTCGTGATTTAGGGATTGATATTAACCGTGATTATGATTATGTTCCTGAAAATATTGAAGAAGAACTAGATAAGCTTTCAAATAAAGTAGAAGTAAATACAGAAAGCTTACAAAAAGAGATTATTTCAACCTATTCTTATGGGAAAGAAAAATATGCCGTATATGTAAAGACAAGAGATCAATATGGATTAGAAGTAAATTACATTACGGAAGAAAACTTACCAGAAAGTATTAAAAATAGTCTGGAAAAATAAGTGAATGACAGGAAAGGCGGAGGTGCAAATGACTGACAATTACATAAACGAAGCATATATTGCAGTCCTTGCCCAGAAGCTTTTCCGCTCTGTCTTCTGTATTATTAAGCAGCAGCAATTAGCGGAGCTTGTCGTGCAGAAGGCGGTAACTTCCAGTCTTGATAAAACAAGTATGGCTCAAGCAGAATGGGAGAAATATGTGCAGAAGCTCGCAGTTCGCACGGCAATCAATTGTAAAAATTCAACAGTTGAGCAAAAGGAGAAGCTCCTGCGCCGTATGAAGGAGAGTGAAGCTAGCTCGTTAAGCTCAACTAAAAAAGAAAGCAAAGCAGAAAAAAAGCTCGGAAGCATGGTAGGATGTTAATCCTGCCATTTTTGTTTTCTTATTTTGAAAATAGATAGAAATTGCCCCATTATATGGTAGAATAAATTTGGAAAACAAACATTTAAAGGAGCACTAAAACTATATGAATTTTGAACCGCTATTTTTTAATCCGATCTTTATGGACCGTATTTGGGGAGGAACGGAGCTTCGCAGCTTCGGCTACGATATACCGACAGAAACTACAGGTGAATGCTGGGCTTTTTCTGCTCATCCAAATGGACAGAGCGTTGTTAAAAACGGCCAGTTTGCTGGTAAGACTCTAGGTGAATTATGGGAATACAACCGTGAGCTATTTGGAAATGCCGAAGGAGACCGTTTTCCTTTACTGACAAAAATTTTGGATGCCAATCAAGATTTATCTGTCCAAGTGCACCCGAATGATGAATATGCAAAAGTTCATGAAAATGGAGAGCTAGGAAAAACAGAATGCTGGTATATTGTAGACTGCAAGGAAGGTGCTGAAATTATTTTTGGCCACCATGCTCAAACAAAAGAAGAATTAGCCAGCATGATTACTGAAAATAAATGGACTGAGCTGCTGAATAAAGTGCCAGTTAAAAAAGGTGATTTCTTCTTCGTGCCAAGTGGGACTATTCACGCAATTGGCGAAGGCATAATTATACTGGAAACACAGCAAAATTCCGATACAACCTACCGTGTTTATGATTATGACAGGAAGGATGCAAACGGCAATACTAGAGAGCTGCATGTTGAACAGTCAGTTGCTGTTACAACAGTTCCTCATAAAGCGGACGAGTATGATGTGAAGGTAAAAACAAATGGTGACTTAACAGCAACCACCTTTATTGAGTGCCCTTACTTTTCTGTTGAGAAATGGGAACTACAAGGTTCGAGCATAAACAATCAGACAAAACCATTTCTTCTATGCAGTGTCATTGAAGGGGAAGGCAGCATTAAAAAAGATTCTGCTGTTTATCCGTTTAAAAAAGGCGATCACTTCCTACTGCCTAGCGATTTTGGCAGCTTTGAACTGGAAGGAAGCAGTGAATTGATAGTTTCTTATCTATAATGTCGAAAAGAGGTGCATAGGGCACCTCTTTTTTTGTTGAAAATCACCAGAAAAAGTGGCTTTTTATAAGATGGAGTCATTACCAATAATCTGATTATATATACAAAAACGAGGTGCAAAATCACCTCGTAAGGAAAGCTTTCAATCAGCCAATTTTAACAGCGGTCGGCTTACGCAAAGAATATGTGTAGAAGTGGGTAAATCCACATGCCTTTGCAAGCTCGATTCCTTCTTTAAAACCTGCGCCTGCTGTTGCGGCATGATGGGAATCAGAACCGATTGTCAGAAGCTGTCCGCCTAATTCTTTATACAGCTTTAAGATGTCATCATGTGGCATAGAGAGCTCAAGGCTTGTTCTTAAGCCGGATGTATTAATTTCAAGACCGATTTCCCTGTTGATGGCGATTGTCAAAATGTCAGCGATTAAGTCTTTATGCTTAGTAAAGTCATATAAACCTCTTGTAGAAAAAGCATAGCGTTTCATTAAGTCAAAATGGGCGATAACATCAATATCCGCATTTTTAACCATTTCCTTTAGTTCAAGGAAATAGTCTTCGTATATATCCTTTTCAGGATGTGCATTCATAAACTTTCTAAGGGTTGTGCCACCTAAATTATGGACAGATCCTAATATGAAATCAAAAGGTATTGGTGACAGCACACGATGATAGCTGTCCATCATTTGATGAGGTTCACATAATTCAATCCCGAGCTTTATCGTGAGTTTTCCTTTAAACAGTTCCTTGCATTTATTAATATCGTTTAAATACTTTTCCCACTCCATGTGCCCAAAGGTAGGCGCGTTCGGGTTGACAGAAAAATGTTCTGTAAAACAGATTTCATAAACGCCATTATGGATTGCGCTTTGGCAAATTTCCTCCATATCGGCTTTGGAATCAAAGGAATGATTGGAGTGATGATGATAATCGGTATAATATTGCATAATTCCTCCTAAATGAAAAGACTCTCTATCTATTATTTCATAGTATAAATTACATGTCAGTTTATTTAATTCTTTTTGACAAAAAAACAGTTTTCCCTCTATAATATAAAGATAAGAAAAAAGCGTATATTAAAACCAAGTAAACCTGTAAGAAAAGTTTATTTAAGGGGATTATGGGAGGTAAACGAATGACAATTCATCAAAGGCTAATGTGGAAGCAAGAAGAACTTGCCCTTTCCATCGACTATCCAAGAAACAGAGCTAATAAAAATAATCATGTTATCCTGATTTGCCATGGCTTAATTGGCAGCCGAATTGGAGTAGATCGTCTCTTTGTGAAATCAGCAGCAGAGCTTGTAAATAACGGTTATACTGTGTATCGATTTGATTATGCAGGCTGCGGTGAAAGCACAGGCGAGTACGGCAAATTTGGTTTGAGTGACCTGATTGCTCAAACGAAAACAGTGATAGACTATGCATGCCGACAAGAGGAAACAGACGAAATTATTCTTCTTGGTCACAGTTTAGGAGGCGCTGTAACACTGCTTCAAGCGAACAGAGATGACAGAGTAAGCAAGCTAATCCAGTGGGCAGCCGTTGGAAACCCGTATGAAGATTTAGCGAAAATAGTCGGAGCGGATGAGGTTTCCGCTTTAACAGAAACCGAGACAATCGATTTTTACGGCTATCCACTTTCAGGCTATTTCTTTCAGTCGATGAAAAAGTATCAGCCTTTGCAAGAATGCACCAGCTTTAATGGTGATGTCCTGCTTTTGCATGGCAATGGTGATTCAGATATTCCCCATGATTACCTCCAAGAATATAAACGGAATTACGAACAACGTGCAAATGGCACAGCAGAAGCTTTTATCATAGAAAACGGAGAGCATACTTTTTCTTGTGCCAGTCATTATGAACAACTGATAGAGAAGACAGTTCAATGGCTTAATAAACAAATGTTGTGATTTGTTCGTTTACTCTAAAAACATACTAAACTGAGAGATTAGGATAACGAAAACTTAGTAGTGCGAAGGATTCTGCAGACAGAATCCTTTTTTTATTGCTGTTTTTTTATCATGTTTTTTGGGAGGAAAAATTTTTTTCATAACCTATTCAACATTTGTTTGCGGCTGTCGATATTACCGGTAGAGATAGGAGGGACTCTTTTTGACAGAAAAATTTAAATTCAAAAATCTTAGAATAGGCTATAAATATGGAATTGTGTTTTTGTTGACACTTGTTTTATTTATCACTTCTATATCAATAACCTTTGTATCCTTAAATAAGATGTCCAAGAACAACGATGAAGTAAGCAGCAAAAACGAGCTAAGTATTAACACAATGGAGTTAGTGGCGTTATTTCAAGAGAAAAATACGCAAATACCGCTTTATTTTCTTGATGCAAACGATCAAAAACTTGATGAATACTTAGAATTAAGTAAAAAGTTTACAGCGACTGCACTTAAAGTCGAGAGTAGTATAGAAGGCGAAGAAGCGAAAAAAATATATTTACAGCTGATTGAAAATAACCAAAAAATTGATGAAATATTTTTCAACTCTGTTGTTCCGAACGTGAAGGACTTTAATACAACAGCATATAAAGAATTGGAAAAAGAAATCACAGAGTTAAAAGTAAAGGTAACAGATGAAGGGGAGCAGTTGAACAAGCTTGTCGCTGCAGAAAATAATCAGTCAATAACTGCATTAAAAGCCCTTGTAAGCAGAACTAGCTTGCTTGTCGGCGTATTGACTGTTGTGACAATTGTAGTTTCCAGTGCTATTTTAATCATCATCTCAAGAAGAGTACAAAGTCAGTTAAAACATGTCATTGAGGTAAGCGATTCCATCGCAAATGGAAAGCTCGCTATTGCACCACTTGCGGAAGATTCCAGTGATGAAATTGGTCAATTATCCAAATCTATTAATAAAATGGGCTCAAGTTTAAAAGAGACAATACATGGTATTTCTGGGATGTCGACAAATCTTGATTCAAGAAGTATGGAAGTATCAGAAGCAGCTGTTGAGGTAAGCGAAACAATTGATATGATGACAACGACAGTAATGGAGCTAGTAGAAGGGGTCAATGTCCAGGCAGATGCAGCCTCAACGATTGCCGCAAATATGCAAGATTTCAATCATCAAATTGCCGAAGCAGATGAAAATGCAAATGAATTAGTAAAAACATCCGCGGCTGTTACAACGTCAAGCAAAGAGGGAAGCAGACTGATGCATTTGTCCTTAGAACAGATGCATACGATTAATACAGTTGTAACAAGCAGCGTTAAGAAAATGAAAGAGCTTGAAAGCAATACAGCTAATATTACTGAACTTGTCACATTTATTAAATCAATTGCAGAGCAAACAAACTTGCTGTCCTTAAATGCCTCGATTGAAGCAGCAAGAGCAGGGGAAGCTGGCAAAGGTTTTTCTGTAGTGGCAGAGGAAGTGCGTAAGTTGGCTGTGCAAACTTCTGATTCTATTAATGATATTACAGGATTAGTAACAGCCATTCGGGAAAACAGTATTGAATCTCTGACTCAGCTTGAAAAAGGGTATGAGGAAGTAAACAAAGGAGCAGAACAAATTAAATTAACGGAAAGCTCCTTTAATGAAATCCTGGCAGGCATTGCTAATCTGACAGATAAAACGATGAACATTTCTGAAATCATTAAAGAATTCAGCAAAACGAGCACAGGCATAAGTACATCTGTTGAGCAGATTGCAGCTGTGTCGGAAGAATCAGCAGCGTCCTTTGAAGAAGTTTCTGCTTCGATGATGCAGCAAAATGATATGATGACAAGCATTACGGCAAACTTTAAAGAAATTACGCAAATGGTAGATGATATGAACAATATGATTCAAAAATTTGAACTAGAGAAGGAGGAAAAGGGACATGCGTAAACTGCATAAACAACTAGCAGCAGGAGCAATGGTACTAAGCATTTCCCTTCTGTCCGCCTGCTCTCAAGATACAGTTAAGGAAACAGCTAAAATAAAGCTTTCACAAGATGATAGTAAAGTTTATGTCGGCTTCTCTCTCGATACTCTCGCAGAAGAACGCTGGTATAAAGATAAAGATGCTTTTGAAACGACTGTTAAGGAGCTTGGCGGTGAGGTGAAAACACTTGCTGCCAACGGGGTTGACAGTGTGCAGATTAAACAGGCTGAATTGTTGATTGCAGAAGGTGTTGATGTTTTAGTCGTTGTACCTCATAATGCCGAAGTATCTGCCGAGATAGTGGAAATAGCTCATAAGGCAGATGTTAAAGTAATATCTTATGACCGATTAATTAAAAATGCTGATGTTGATTATTATATTTCGTATGATAATAAAAAAGTCGGCCAGCTGCAGGCACAAGAAATTTTGAAAAAACAAAATAAAGGGAATTTTGCTTATATCGGCGGTGCTGAGACAGACAATAACGCCATCCTCTTCAGAGAAGGAGCTATGGAAGTGCTGAAGCCGTATATAGATAAAGGACAAATTAAGCTTGTATATGATCAATATACAGCTGAATGGAAGCCAGAAACAGCCGAGAGCAACATGAAGCAAGCTTTAAAAGCTAATAAAAATGACATTCAGGCAGTTATCGCAGCAAATGACGGCACTGCCGGCGGTGTTATTAATGCCTTAAAGGCAAGCGGCTTAAAGATTCCAGTATCCGGCCAAGATGCAGAGGTTGACGGAATTAAACGCATCCTTGCAGGAACACAAACAATGACAGTTTATAAACCGATTCAAGCAATTGCAGAAAATGCTGCAAATATCGCGATGAAGGCGGGGAATCAGGAGGAAATCGAAACAACAGCAACAGTGAACAACGGCAAAATCGACGTTCCAGCAATTCTCCTCGATCCAGTAGCAGTCACTAAAGGCAATATAGAGGATACAGTAATCAAGGATAATTTTATTAACAAGGATGACTTAGAATAATCACTTAAGGAGCTTAGGAATGAGCTCCTTTTGTGTGTAGATGAGACTACTCTTTTTCAGTTGGATAGTATATAATTAAAGGTATAGAAAAATATAGTATCTAGTACTAAGAGCAGATGTTATACTAATCATAAATAATTCGTTGTATTTTTACATAAAGGAGATTTAACATGTATACATTCACAAGTAATTTTGCCAATATTGTTTTAAAAATATTTGGGCGCAGTGAGGCGATAAACAAGGATAAACTGCCAAAGGATACAGGTTATGTTGTTGCCTGCTCTCATATTGGCTGGATCGATGTTGTGGCACTTGGAACATCACTATTGCCGAAACAGATTCACTTCATGGCAAAAAAAGAGCTGTTCACAAAGCCTAATGCTGCCAAGTTTCTTAACAGTATTAACGCCTTTCCAGTAGACCGGGAAAATCCTGGGCCTAGCAGTATTAAGACGCCTGTTAAACTGTTGAAAGAGAAGAAAATCGTCGGCATCTTTCCAAGCGGGACAAGAACGTCCGAGGATGTTCCGCTGAAAAGAGGAGCAGCAACAATCGCCAATCTTGCTAAAGTGCCGATTGTGCCAGCAGCTTACAGCGGTCCGACAGATCTTAAGGGATTGCTAAAAGGAAATAAAATTAGAGTAATGTTCGGCGATCCGATTTTACTGCAAAAGGAAGACGGCTCGAGAAAAGATGTTGCGGAGCTGACGCAAGAAATGACTGATGTTATGGCAAGTCTGCAGCTGCAGCTGGATGCAAGAGGGAAAAAGCAATGATTGATTTAGCCATTGTAAAAGATATTTTAAACCGCTATCCGCTGCCCCTCGTAGATGAAATCTTGGAATTGAAGGCTGGCAAAATGGCTGTAGGTGTTAAGCAAATCAGTAAAGAAGACACATTTGCCACAGGTCAAAACCCAAAAAGCCCTATTTTGCCGGGAGTGTTAATCATTGAAGCAATTGCTCAAGTAACAGCAGTAGCCATTCACAGTGAAAAAAAACATGAAGGCAAATGGGCGTTATTAGCAAAAATAAATGACTGTAAAATAAGAAGACCAGTCTTTCCAGGTGACGAGCTTTGTATGGAGGTTTTCGTCACAAAGGTCAAAAAAACGATTGCCAAAGCAAAAGGAATCGCAACCGTTCGCGGTGAATTAATCTGTGAAACAGAGCTGCTGTTTTCCTTTAAATAAGATTTTCGCGTATGTAAGGGAGCTACTACATACGCTTTTTTAACAAATTTATAATAAATTTTACGCACTCAATTTATAAATAAAAAAATAAACCAAAGCAACTAAAAGTTAAATAAATTCGTTCTTCTAAATCTCTTACAATTGAATATAAATTTAGAGAGAAAGGAGACGACCTATGCATATATCAAAATTAAAATACTATTTCCAATACATTTACACTACTGTTTTAGGAGTCATCCTTGTTTTTATCTTAATTTCTGGTGCAACGACTTCACTAGTTTCACAAAAATTCTCCTCTGATTATATAAGAGAGGCCCTCGACAAGGTCGATGCCACCAATTTATACTCCCAGCTCTTTAACTTTGAAAATCACTATTTTCCAAAGGAAGGAAGCGCTATTTCCTTATCAAACCTATTCTTTCAGGTTGCCACAAATATCAGCCTTGATGATACAAGAACACTATTAGGACGAGAGCTGCCCCAGCTAAGCTTTTATCATACAAAAATCATTGTTGCTGAAGAAGGGACAACCATCGCCCAATTGCCGTATGAATCAACACCTTCTGATGAAATACTAAAAAATCCGAAGGAAGCAGACGAAGAAAAAATTACCGAAGATACCCCAAAATCAGAAGACAACAATTCAAATCAAACTTCCTCAGAAAAACGGGTTCTTATCTATCAAACACATAATTTAGAATCTTATTTGCCGCTGTTGAAGAATGCTAAAGACCCAGATGATGCAATCAGTGCGGATGAACGGGTTAATGTAGTCAGTCTTGGTACTAAATTAACTAGCCTTCTGCAAAACGAAGGGATAGGGGTTCAGCATGATAAAACAAATATGAATCAAAGACTGTTAGACCGGAAGTGGAAGTATACTGCTTCTTATAATGCTTCAAGTGAAATTGTAGAAACAGCCATGGCAGAAAACAAAGATCTTACGTATTTAATTGATATACACAGAGATTCATTGCGGAAAGATAAAACAACGGCTACTATTAATGGCAAGTCATATGCAAAGATAGTTTTTGTTGTCGGTGAAGGTTATGAAGGCTATGAAAAAAACCAGGCTTTTGCCAAAAAAATGCATGAAGAACTTGCTGCTAAGTATCCAGGTATCAGCAGAGGCGTATTTGGAAAAAGTCAGGATTCAGGCAATGGTATATACAATCAAAACTACTCAGATAAAGCTATCCTTCTTGAAGTAGGCGGTGTCGACAATAACCAAGAAGAACTGAATAGGACAATCGAAGCTTTTGCCGACGTCTTCTCCGAAATATATTGGGAAGAAAACGGTGCAACAGAACAGTAAACTACCTTAGCCTCCTTTTCATTTTGGAAAGGAGGCTGTTACTTGTTTATTTTTATGCTGCTGAGAACTTGCTGGTATTTGACGATATACACATCAAGTTCTTGGCTGATATTCAAAACAGCAAGACTCTCTAAACCTTCCTGTGAAGCAATTAGCAACAACTCACAGCGAAGATGATTGATTTTAATAAGCAACTTATTAAGCTTTTCCTCTTTGCAATCCCTTTCCTTCAGCAAGATGTATTCTCCCTTATTCATTATTCCTTACAAAAATGAGCCTTATAACCTATCATACTGTCAAATTATGAACAAATAATGAATGTTTTTTAAACTTTTGCAACTCACTTTAAAAATAATCGATTATTTAGACAGAAGAGGAGGAAAAGTACGTTCGAATATATAAAGAAGTACTTGAGTATTTTATACAAACCATGAAAAGGAGAGATTCTATGAAAATGCCAATCGCATTGCAGCTATGGAGTGTAAAAGAGGAGGCTGAGCAAGACTTTTTCGGGACGTTGGAAAAGGTAGCAAGCATGGGCTATGACGGTGTGGAATTTGCAGGTTATTACGGGAAAAGTGCACAAGAAATAAAAGCAAAATTAAAGGAGCTAGGGTTGAAAATTGCCGGTTCTCATATCAGCATGGAGGATATTTTGCAAAACACAGACAAGGTAATAGAATTTGAGCAAGAGCTTGGAAATAAATATATTGTGTGTCCTTGGGCAAACTTTCCTACGATCGAGGAGTGGAATGATTTTGCAGAAAAGATGCAGAAAACAGGTGTTAAGATTGCAGCTGCAGGATTATCCCTTTTATATCATAATCATAACCATGAATTTGCCCGCAATGATGATGAATTTATTCTTGATAGGCTGTTTAAGGCAGTGCCAGCCGGCTATTTAAATGCAGAGCTTGACACATACTGGCTAGAATACGCAGGGATTAATGCTATTGACTATTTGGACAAATGGAAGGATAGAACTCCGCTAATCCATGTGAAGGACTTGGATGCTAGTAAACGGGAAAGTACAGAAGTCGGCAATGGCAGTTTAAATATAAAGGGTATTGTTGAAAAAGCTTACGAGAATGGTACAGAGTGGCTGATCGTTGAACAAGAAGCATTTACTCAGCCACCATTAGCGAGTGTCGAAATCGGTTTGCAAAATTTACAAACAATAGTAGCAAGTTTATAGTATTAAGTCCTCCCCTTGGTTTTTAAGTTGACCTCAGAAATGAAAACGCTTATAATTCAAATTGTAATCGTTAGTGAAACGTTTCGATAAAGGGATAAGGGGAGGCAGAAAGATGGTTGAGCTCAATCTGAAGTCAATAATTCATAACATGACATTAGAAGAAAAGGTCGCACAATTAATCCAGCTCGCCGGAAATTTTTATTACGGCTTGGCAGGTGAAATAACTGGTCCATTTGAAGAGATGAACATCAGCGGCTTTGTTGTTAAAAACAGCGGTTCTGTTTTAGGTGTTTCTGGAGCAGAAACGGTGCGAAAAATACAAGAGGAGCATTTAAAAAACAATCGTCATGGAATTCCACTCCTATTCATGTCAGACATCGTTCATGGCTATAAAACAATCTTTCCGATTCCTTTAGCGATTGGCTGTTCTTGGGATATGGAGCTGGCAGAAAAAAGTGCAGCGGTCGCGGCTAGTGAAGCAGCAGTTGCTGGTGTACATGTCACCTTTGCACCAATGGTTGACCTCGTCCGTGATCCGAGATGGGGCCGAGTGCTTGAATCGACAGGGGAAGACTCTTTTTTAAACAGTGCTTTTGCCAAAGCATTTGTGAGAGGCTTTCAAGGCAGTAATCTGGCGGAAGATTACAGCAAAGTGGCTGCATGTGTGAAGCATTTTGCTGCCTATGGTGCCTCAGAAGGAGGCCGTGACTATAACACTGTCAACATGTCTGAACGCCAAATGCGAGAATCCTATCTGCCTGCCTATAAAGCAGCACTAGATGAAGGCTGTGAAATGGTCATGACATCCTTTAACACCGTTGATGGGATTCCAGCTAGCGGCAACAAGTGGCTCATGCGAGAAATTCTTCGCGAGGAATGGGGTTTTAATGGTGTGTTGATATCAGATTGGGGCGCAGTCAAAGAGTTAATTCCCCACGGAGTCGCTGATGACGAAGCAGAAGCAGCCCGTATGGCAATCACTGCTGGTGTTGATATTGAAATGATGACCCCTTGCTATATCAGCAGCTTGCAAAGTCTGATAGAAACAGGGAAAGTGGAAGAGGCATTATTAGACGAGGCAGTGATGCGCATTCTAAAGCTGAAAGATAAGCTCGGGTTATTCCAAAATCCTTACAGAGCTGCAGATGCTGCAAAGGAACAAGAAGTGATCCTTTCTAAGAGCAATCGAGAAGTTGCCCGTAAACTGGCAGAGAAATCATGTGTTCTTTTAAAAAATGAGAACGTGTTGCCCTTGGACAAACAGCAGAAAATCGCCCTCATTGGTCCTTTCGCACAATCATCGGACATCTTAGGAGCATGGTCTTGGAAAGGAGAAATCGAAAAGACAGTAAACCTCCATGAAGCACTAAAAACAATGACAGAAAATCTGTCCGTCGCACAAGGTTGTAATGTTGAAACTATAACAGAAGAACAAGTTGCTGAGGCAATAGAAGCAGCGACGGCCGCGGATATACTAATTCTTGCAGTCGGCGAAAATGCTTCCATGAGCGGTGAAGCCTGCAGCCGTGGTGATATCACTTTACCGGAGGCGCAGCTGCAGCTAATTAAACAGATGAAAACATTAAATAAACCAATAGCTGTCATCCTGTTCAACGGCCGTCCCCTTGATTTACACGGTGTCCTAGATGAAGCTGATGCTGTGCTCGAAGCATGGTATCCTGGAACAGAAGGAGCCGCTGCAATAGCTAATATTCTATATGGAAAAGTGAACCCTTCAGGAAAACTGGCTATGTCTTTTCCCTATTCAGCAGGGCAAATTCCAGTTTACTATAATGCTTATAATACAGGCCGTCCCTATGACGGAGTAAGCCGTGATCATTATGTATCCAAATATTTAGATATTCCAAATAAGCCGCTGCTCCCATTTGGCTTTGGCTTAAGCTATACAAACTTCACATACACTAATCTGCGATTGTCCTCCGATAAGATGAGCGCAGATAAACCCGTTCAAGTCACACTAACCATTACAAATACCGGAGAATACTCCGGAGAAGAAATTGTTCAGCTCTATATTCGTGATTTGTCAGGCGAAGTAGTCCGTCCCGTCAAAGAACTAAAAGACTTCCAAAGAGTAACCTTAAACTCAAAGGAAACAAAGGACATCCAATTTCAAATTACAGAAGAACAGCTGCGCTACTACCATTCTGATATGAGCTTTACTAGTGATGCAGGCTTGTTTGAATTGTATGTGGGCAGCAGCAGTGAGGATGTATTGTCTGGGAGATTTGCGTTGATAACAAAAGAAAGTTAATTTAATGGGCATCTAAGTT
Organism: Niallia sp. MER 6; assembly: GCF_023714395.1. Taxonomy (NCBI): domain Bacteria; kingdom Bacillati; phylum Bacillota; class Bacilli; order Caryophanales; family Bacillaceae; genus Niallia; species Niallia sp. MER 6. Next base: position 35,598 of record NZ_JAMAUK010000007.1, read on the forward strand.
TTTGCAGTGGATTATTTGGAAAATAAAACGTTTATAAGCGGAGCCAGGAAATCCAGACGATTTCCTGGCTCCCTTCCTTACATAAAAAATAACTTGCACACAACAAGAACTATCCTAGTAATTTTGATAAAATAGTATTATTGATTTATTTTACATATCAACTTTTACAAGATTGGAGGGATTCGTATTGGCAGGAATTAAGGATATCGCAAAAGAGGCAGGTGTATCGATTTCAACCGTTTCGTATGCGCTTAATGGGAGCCCAAAAGTAACGGAAGAGACACGAAGCCGGATATTGGCAATTGCTGATCGGTTAGGATATGTTCCTAATGCTGCGGCAAGAATGCTAAAGGTGAAGCAAACAAAGATAATCGGTGTCTTCTTGGCTGATTATGGAGGATATTTCTATGGTCCGCTGCTTCGGGGGATGCGTGAGGCTTTAAATGAGAAGGGGTATGAATTAATTGCGTGCTCTGGTGTTCAATCTCATCGCCTTTTACTCGAAAAGGTTATAGATGGCGGTATTATTTTAGATCAGGCATTTACTGACGAAGAGCTGCTTAATTATGCTGACAAAAGCTATAAAATCGTAGTGCTCGACAGGGAGCTTAATCATGAAAATATTAAAGGAGTGCTTTTGGATAATAAAGCTGGTGCAAGAATAGCTGTAAGGAAGCTTCTTCATCATAAGGTGAACAAGCTGTATGCAGTTACAGGTCCTGCTGGTTCTTATGATTCCAAAAAACGGCTGGAAGGTGTCAGGGAGGAATTACTTTCGTTCCCAAATGTGGAGCTGATTGAAATACAAGGTAATTTCCTAAAAGATTCTGGCGAAGAGGCAGCAAGACAAATTTTTGCAGACTGCAGGGAGCCGATTGCAATATTTTGCTTAAATGATGAAATGGCTGTTGGGATTTATAATTATCTTCAGGATAAGGAATATAAAATAGGCAAAGATGTGTTCCTTGTAGGTTTTGATAATATTGAATTAGCACAATATATGGTGCCAAGATTAAGCACCATCAGCTATTCCAGCTATGAATGGGGTTGTATCGCTGCTAATAATTTATTAAAGCTGCTATCAAACGAAACAGTTGAAAATGAACAAATTGAGGTTACGATAACGGTTGGCGGTTCTTCGTAATGGTTATTACAGTCTTAAGTTTTTGAACTTGAGGCTTTTTTTATATTTACTAAACCCGCATATTTCCTTATAACAACAGCAAAATAAGAGCATGGAGCTTTTCTATCTTAAGGGGGGCTATGATGGACTTTCCGACAATACAGACGAATTTCTGGGATGCCGTGGCGGCAGTGCCGATTGTGATGGTACTTACACAGCTTATAAAGTGGCTTTTTCCTATTCCTAAAAAATTCAGACCAACAACCGCTCTTATTTTAGGACTAATAATTTCTGTCTTTTTCAGCCATAGACATAGTTTAACAGCAGGTCTGTTTATGGGATGGTTTTATGGTTATTCTGCAATAGGCTCTTATGCGTCTACGAAAACAAGTGTATTAACGATGATAAGCAAGTGGGAGAAGAAGGATAAATACCCGCGGATTAGACTGTTTTTAGAAAAGGTATTTTTAATAAAAAAGAAGTTGACCACTTTGCCTGATTAAAAAGAGCAGATGGAATTATCCATCTGCTCTTATTTACTTGGAGGAGACTTCTTCATCCATCGCAAGCAAGTATTGTTTATATCTTCTCAATGCTGCTTCACTTGTAAGAGAGAAGCGTTCCATAATATATTCATCAGATTTGCCTTGCTGAATTTCCTCTAAAATTGCTGTATTCCGTAAGGTCACTGCTGATATTTTTCGCAAGCCTGCCCGCTTGACTTCATCCTTTATCATTTCCTGGATGGCACGAACGGATAAAGCTTTTGGCTTCTGTCTGTCATAATCATATTGAAAGGATAGAGACACATTATTAAAAGCAACGAAAAGCGGATCCTTAGAGTGATATTTCGGGCGAAACAGCTTCGGAATAGAATAAAAATATGTCCTGATATCTTCCATAATCTGATTTTCAACAGCAAACTTTTTCATCGTTGTCCCAAAAGGTATCGAAAGCTCTCCTTGCGAAAGATTCATTTGCTCCATCGTTATGGCATACACTTCTGTCGGTGTTAACCCGAATGCTCTGATAAGGGATGCAATGGCAGCATTACGCTCCACTAAAAAATTTCGTGCTGCTTTTTTTCCTGTTGCTTCCGAGTATCGAAGTTTCATAGTATAGATCAGTTTAGTGAACTCCTCACTCTCAATAAAATCATTGTTTGTTAAGGAACGGAGCGGTGCTGTGTGTGATAATTTATGAATATCATGGGCTGCAATACATTGATAATATTTCAGGAAACGGCTCAGCACTGTCGCTAACCGGCGAATCGTCGCATGGGAAAGTTTTTTACTATGCAGGTAGACGAAGTATTTTTGAATATCGTCTTTTCTTAATGCCTTTAACGTATCCATATCCGTTTTTTTCTGTTCTGCTTCAAGCCAAGAAAAAAACTTCTTCAAGTCTGATTCGTATTGTTTTAGCGTCAATTTAGAGCGTCCGGCTTCGTGCAAATCCTCTAGGAAAGCATGAGCAAAATCGGGTAATATAGCCATAAGCTTTCAGCCCCTTTCTTTTTTAAAAAATTTTTCTGGATTTAGATTAACTTCTTTCTTTATTTTAACATAGGTTAGTAAGTGAGAGAGAGGGAGGATTTAGGTTGATAAGAGCTAAAATTGGAGAATCGACATATGTGATTGGGACGGAGCTAGAATCACACTTTAGCTCATTCAAGAAACATATTATCGGAGATGATTTTGCCTACCCTACTGTTTATGGTACCCAAAAATTATTATATGCTGATTGGACAGCGAGCGGAAGATTGTATCGGAAAATTGAAGATAACCTTGTTGACATAATTGGTCCTTATGTAGCAAATACACATACAGAGTCCAACATAACTGGCACCTATATAACAAATGCCTACCATGAGGCAAAAAGCATCATTAAAAATCACGTGCATGCAAATGATGATGACATTCTAATCTTTGATGGTTTTGGCATGACAGGTGTTATCAATAAATTTCAAAGATTAATCGGCATTAAACATATGGACAAACGAACGCTGACTATTAAGGAAAGACCAATTGTTTTTGTAACACATATGGAGCATCACTCCAATTATCTGTCGTGGCTTGAAACTGCGGCAGAAGTAATCACAATCCGGCCAGATGCCAATGGCGATGTGGATTACAGTCACTTAGAGGAGCTGCTTCTATTGCATAAGCAAAGGCATATGAAAATAGGAGCGTTTACTGCTTGCTCCAATGTAACGGGCAGAAAAACTGATTATCATCAGCTAGCAAAACTAATGCATCAATATGGCGGGATTTGTCTTGTTGATTTTTCTGCATCCGCCCCATATGAAACCATGAATATGCATCCCGAGGATAAGGAAGCATTCCTAGATGTCATCTGCTTTTCGCCTCATAAGTTCTTAGGTGGACCAGGTACAAGCGGCGTTCTTATAATGAATAAAAAGCTCATTCATGCAAAAATTCCTGATCATCCAGGTGGAGGAACAGTTGACTTTACGAACGGATGGGGAGACATTCTTTATAAAAAGGATTTGGAAGAGCGGGAAGACGGCGGAACACCAGGCTTTCTTCAAGCAATTAGGACTGCTCTCGCTATTCAGTTAAAGGAAGAAATGAATGTCCAGAAAATGCAGCAGCGTGAACAGGAGCTTGTCGCTTTGACAATGACAGAATTAAGTAAAATACCAGGAATAACGATACTGGACGGTGAAAATAAAAACCGCCATGGTATTATTTCCGTAATTTGTGAAGGGCTGCATTTTGATCTTGGAGCAAAGCTTTTGAATGACCGATTCGGCATTCAAGTAAGAGGCGGCTGCTCATGTGCCGGCCCATACGGTCACTATTTGCTTGGTATGAGTAAAGCGCAATCTAAGCAAATAAGTGCAGAGATTCAAAAGGGCATCTTCACAAATAAACCAGGGTGGATAAGAATCTCGCTTCACCCGACAATGACCAATAAGGAAGTTTATTCTATTATCCATGCTTTTAAAAAGATAATCATGTATAAAGAAGAATGGCAGAAGGATTACTGCTATATGCCTCGAAGCAATGAATATGTTTGTGCATTACGAAGTAATGATAATCATACGGATATTTTTAAATCCTCCTTAAAATAGAAACTGCTTTTTAAATAAGTGTATGCTAAAATATATACAATTGAATAAAAAGCAAACCACAGGGGGAGCATGTATGCTGAGAGTGATCTTAAATGATCAGACCCTTAGAACCTGTTAGTTAATACTAGCGTAGGGATCGTGGCTAAAAGACAATTAGCTAAGTAGATAAGTTTATTCTTAACTTTTTTATGCGGAAAAAACACATTAATCTTACTTCATCTCCCCTTTGGTATGCATATATAACAAGGGGGATTTTTTTATGAAAAAAATGGGGTTAGTTGTTTTAATTGAAATCGCCATCTTCGCAGCCTTTGCACTAGTACTGGATTTGCTGCCATCGATACATCTTGGCGCAAGCGGCTCTATTTCCATCGCAATGGTGCCAATCTTTATCATTGCTTTCCGCTGGGGTTTTAAAGCAAGCGTTGCAGCCGGCTTTTTATGGGGGCTGCTGCAAATCGTCACAGGAGATTTACAAGCACTGGCTTTTTGGCAAGTTATTCTTGAGTACTTCCTTGCCTTTGCCTGCATCGGGCTTGCCGGGCTGTTCATGCCAGCTATTCAAAATAAATTAAAAAATGGTGAAAAAGGCGCCGCGTCACTATTAATGGTTGCCGGCATCCTTTTTGGAAGCTTTGTCCGTTATTTTTGGCACTTTCTTGCTGGCGTAACAATCTGGGCTCAATACGCACCAAAAGGTCAGTCAGCCTTTGCCTATTCACTCTTTTACAATGGAGTTCCATTCATCGGTGCATCCATACTATGTGCCATTGTCGTTGTTATTCTGCTTGGAGCAGCACCGCGATTAGTGCTCAATCGTCCTGCTGGGCGCACAGGGTATCATGCCGGAAATACAGAAGCTAAATAGTGGTTGGAGAGGAGTCCTAAAGAGGGCTCCTTTTTGGATGTAATATTCATTAAATATTCACAAAGTACACTAATTTGGTCATTTTGAAAACGTTAACAAATATATAAAATTAGCTTATATAAGAATAAAGGGAAATCTATAAAGATTATCTATATATTATCGAAGGAAATGATAATATCTATGATTTAGAAGACTTTTCGTTAAAAAGATCCTTTCCGATTCAAACAGACGCTGACTTAATGTTTGGCAGCCTGCTTGTCAAACCTTCAGAATAACACTTACAGAAAAATGGAAAAGGCTCTTCCTTTTGTCTGCTCTTTTTTCATGTTAGAATAAAAATATCTTTCTATTAAAATAGAAAAAATATGGCATCATTTGATATGCATCACAGGAGGAAGGTAATGGCAGAAATATCTTTTCAAGCACCAAAAAGGCCTAACAAGTATAAATTCTTGCTGGGACTAGCATTTGCTGTTCTATTGGTAGTGACGAGCATCTTCTTTATATTCTATCCATTTGCAAGCTCTAAAACGGCTGAATACTTTAATGGAGAAAACCCGATTATTTTAGATGGAAAACAGGCTGGCAATGCATTAATAGACAATGGGACTGCTTACTTGCCTTTGAGCTTCTGGCAAGAAAATATAGATGAGAGCATCACATATGATTCTGAAAGCAATTCGGTAATAGCGACAACAAAAGATAAAGTGGTTCAGTTTCCATCTGAATCTGTTTCGTATTTTGTAAATGATGAAACGGTGGATCTGCAGTTTCATCCAATAAAGGATGATAATGGGGAAGTTTATGTAGCAGTTGAACCGTTAATCGAGTTTTATCCGTACCAGTTTACCCAACTTAGTGAGGACACAAATGCCATTTTATTGGAGAAAGATGGTACGGAAAAAACAGCGGCAACTTTCAGCACTAAACAAGTGCGTGATGATTTTGCTAGGCTTCGTACAGAACCGACTCTTTTTTCTGCTTATACTGGTGAGCTTGAGCAAAAGGAAGCTGTAACGATTGAGAAGGAAGAGGGCGACTACTATTTTGTGCGTAAGAGCAATGGGGTTGCAGGTTATATTAAAAAAGACCTTGTTAATACAGAGGATACGATAACAGTTAAAGCTGAAGTAGAGGAAAAAACGCCTGCGCTGAAAAAAATAGACGGTCCAGTCAACCTTACATGGGAAGCTGTTTATTCTCAGAATCCAGACACTTCAAAAATTCCTAAAATGGATGGTGTTAATGTTGTGTCACCTACATGGTTTAAGCTGTCTGGCAACAAAGGAAATGTCAGCAATCTCGGCTCAGCGGATTACGTAAAATGGGCGCATAAGCAAGGCTATCAAGTATGGGGGTTATTCTCCAATGATTTTGACCCTCAAAAGACTCATGATGTTTTTAAAGACTTCAAGACGAGACAAAAAGTAATCAGGCAGCTCCTTGTATACAGTGAAATGTACAACCTTGACGGCATCAATATTGATATTGAGAATGTAAATGAAGAGGACGGCAAATATGTGACGCAGTTCGTAAGAGAAGCAACGCCTTACTTCCATGATGCAGGTTTAACAGTCTCGATGGATATCACATTCATTGCCGGCGGAAATTACTCTGCTTTCTTTGAAAGAGATCATCTATCTGAAATTGTCGACTATTTAGTTGTTATGGCATATGACGAGCATTGGGCAACCTCACCAACAGCCGGCAGTGTTGCAAGTCTTCCATGGGTGGAGAACAACCTGAAGACTTTGCTTGAGGAAGTGCCGAATAAAAAGCTAGTGTTAGGTGTGCCATTATATGCACGTTTATGGGAAGAGAAGGAAAACGGGGAAATCTCATCTGAGAGTCTCTCCATGGAAAAGGTGCAGGAATGGTTAGATACGTATAAAGTAAATCCAACGTATGATGAAGAAAGCGGCCAAAACTACGGCGAATACTATGATTCAAAAACAAAATCCACCTATAAAATTTGGCTGGAAGATGAATTGTCTTTATCTAAGCGTGCAAAGCTTGTAGAAGAGTATGATTTGGCAGGAATTGCGAGCTGGTCCCGCTACTTTGCAGACGAGTCAGCATGGGTAGCCATGGATTTAGAAGAAGACAACAGCAAATAAAGAAAAGCCCTTCTTGGTTATGCAAGAAGGGCTTTTTAGTATGCTGACAAAAACTTTTGGATTCGGTTTATCATGAAAGGGTGTGCTTTTGTCTTTTCATTTTCAAGTGGATGCAGTCAAGATTAGTCCGTTGCTTTATGTTAATGAAAGGACACAGTTTTAGGAGACGTTCAAGATATGGAGGGTTCAAAAGCTAATAGTGTAAGATTGTAAAGAATTAGTGTCTCTGTATGGCTTTTTAAAATAAAGAATCTTTCACCCTTGCCGCTTTGCATATAGAAAAACATAAGCTAAACTAGTACATAATAGCAATTTAAGGAGGCTCCTACATGATTAAAGTGTATCCATTAGGAACAGGTGGTGCTTTTACAAAGCATTATCATAATAATTATATATTTGAACTAGGCGACAGAAAGCTTTTGGTTGATGCCGGTACGACGTTGCGCTTCAGTCTGCCTGCGGCTGGCTATAAAGAAACGGATGTAACAGATATTGTGATTACCCATTTGCATGCAGATCATGTCGGGGGCTTGGAGGAGTTTGCGCAGCGCTGCATGTGGCTGTATAGTTATAAGCCAAACTTGTGGATTCGTGCAGAGCTAGCTGAAGGGATAGAGGATGTGCTGAAAGCTGGATTATTTACAGACGGTTTGCAGCTCAGCGATTATTTCCACGTGCATTACGAAAAGGATGGTTTTCAATTAGGCAATGACTATGAAATAGAGTTTATTAAAACAGATAATTTACATGCGAAAGATATGCTCTCAATGGGCTTTAAACTGTCTGACAAGAATGATAATGTTAATATCATTTATACAAGTGATATTGGCAAGCATGAGGAAGCTTTATTTGATAAACATTTTGATGAAAACACGAAAGCACTATTTCATGATATTTCCTTTATTCAAACACCGGTCCATTCCTATATAGATGATGTGATAGCTTATTATTCTGACAAGCTTGCGCTTCCATCTTTATACGGTATGCATTATGCTGATGACATTGATGCAGTAGAAATAGAGAAAAAATACGGAATACAAATGGTGAAGATACAGCAGCCCCTTGTGTTTCCATAAAATTTTCAAGCAGACATGTTCATACATGTCTGCTTATCTAATCAGCAGGGTTTATGATAGCGAGAACTTGATGATCCTCCCAGTTGCCATTAATTTTTACATTTTTTCTGGCAATACCTTCTTTATGAAATCCTGCCTTCTCTAATACTCGGATTGAGCCGATATTATGTGGCATTACCCCTGCTTCGATTCTATGAAGCTTAAGTCTTGTAAAGGAATATTCTACAACAAGCTTAACTGCTTCTGTTCCATAACCTTTGCCGTTATGAGCGTAATCGATAAAATACCCGATAAATGCACTTTGCAGTGAGCCTCTTACAACTTGAAACAAGCTGATTGTTCCAACGAGTCTCTGATTTTCATTTTCAAATATGCCGAATTGATAGTGAGTGTCTGCCTTCCATTTTTGTTCCCAATCAGCAATTAATTGCTGCTGTCTTAAAAGAGAATAATAGTGCTGATCCCGCTCCATTGAAAATCTCTCAAAAAAAGCTTTATTCTCATTCTGATACGTTAAAAGACTTTCTGCATCCTCTAAGGAAAATCGTCTTATATGTATATGTGTACTAGATAACATCCTTTCCACCACCTTACTACTAATATAACGCAAAAATCATATAGAAAGGGGGATTATTATCTAAAGTTTCTCACCTTATTGTACAGTGATAGCTAAACCACAAAAAAGAACTTTATGAAAGTAAAATCAGCCTAGAATACGAGTTAGTCAAATGGGGGAGAGTAAAGGATAAAGTTGGAAAGATTTGAGGCTGTTTTTTATGGATGAGAAAACAATACGACAAAAACGAAAAGAAGAACATATTGAGCTTGCTTTACAACAGAACTACTTGCCACACGCTGATTTTGATGATTTATTCTTGATTCACCGCTCCTTGCCGGAGACTGGAATAGAAGATATAAAGCTGCAGACCAAGATAGGTCCACTATCCCTCCCATATCCAATCTTTATTAATGCGATGACAGGCGGCAGTGAAAAGTCAGGCGAGATTAATGGAGCTCTTGCTGAAGCTTGCATGGAAACAGGGATTGCGATGGCAGTTGGTTCTCAGCATGCAGGCATCAGAAATGAAGCATTAGCACATACCTATAAAATTGTGAGAAAGAAAAATCCAAAGGGAATTGTGTTTGCCAATGTTGGTGGAGATGTTCCCATTGATTACGCACTTAAGGCAATAGACATGCTTGAAGCAGATGCACTGCAGGTTCATGTGAATGTGCCGCAAGAGCTTGTCATGCCAGAAGGAGAACGGGATTTCACTAATATACTTCTGCGGTTGGAAAAAATGGCGGCAAAATTGGATGTGCCCGTAATCGTGAAGGAGACAGGATTTGGCATGTGCACTGATACATTGTTGCAATTGAGTGATGCGGGAATTCAGTATGTCGATATAGGGGGCAGGGGTGGCACAAACTTTGTCCATATTGAAAATGAGCGGAGAAGCAAACGTGATTTTGCTTATTTAAAGGAATGGGGCCAATCGGCTGCTGTATCTTTGCTGGAAGCACAGCCAGTATTAGGTAAGCTGACTATAATTGCTTCAGGAGGAATACGCAACCCCCTTGACGCAGTCAAATGCTTCTCTTTAGGAGCAGCTGCAGCTGGAATCGCCGGCCCGTTTTTAAAGATTCTTCATAATGAAGGTGTGGTAGGATTGATAGACGAACTGGAAGAGTGGAAAGAGCACTTAAAGACACTTCTAGTTCTGCAAGGAGCAAAATCTATTGCCAGCCTGCACAGCTGCCCCATTGTCGCAACTGGAAGGGTAAAAGAATGGAGTGAAGCAAGAGGGCATGATTGGCAAGGGTTAGCTAGAAGACGACCAAAATGACTGGGCTAATCCAAATATTAGCTCAGTAATATATCTTTTTTTACTTTTTTTAATAGCCCTTTCTTTTTCCTGCTATGTAAATATGATATTATCAATATTCAAGCACTAGTTTTTTGTTAATTTGGAGAAAGAGGAACAGCATGTTTGCAACTATATTTTGGACTATTTACATAGGCTTGCTGGGAACAGCAGCAATTGGATTTTTAATAAAGGGAAAATATAAGACAACCTTGTCAAAAATAGACTTTGCCCTTTCTGTCATAACATGGATAGGCTTATTTGGCTTTGTGACAGACACACAAATATGGACACCATTAATTTGGAAGATTGTGTTTTTTGTAGGGCTGGCATGGGAAATCTTATATGGGGTTTTTCTAAACGACCATTATGGCGAAGAGCCGGAGGAAGATGTACCGTTTATTATTGTCATCATTTTTTTTATTATATTTGTTGGCCCGTTATATTATGGGTTATACAGCTACGCATTTTAATATGGAAAATTTTAGAGAGAGTTGCATTGGCAGCTCTCTTTTTTATGGTAAAAAAGGAACTAATGTTCTATAATGGAAATAATTAACTATGGAGGTGAGGGGAATGAGACCGGAATTGTCATCAGAAATTGCGGTTGCTTCTTTCCAAGAGTATTACTGGCTGAAAACTGAATTGCAGCAGTTTTGCCGGACAAATGGGTTGAGTGCAGCTGGGTCTAAGCTTGAGTTGACAGAAAGAATAGAGGTGTTTCTACAAACAGGAGAAATCAGGAAGCCTGCAAGAACAAAATCGCCAAAAACGCAACGGGAAAGTTTATCATTAAATACTGTAATAACCGAAAACCATCGCTGCAGTCAACAGGTAAGAGCATTTTTCGTATCTGCAATAGGGAAAAAATTTCATTTTTCTACTTTTATGCAAAACTATTTTCGCAATAATGCAGGGAAAACATATCGAGATGCTGTCGCCGCATGGCATGAGGAGGAGGAACGGAAAAAGGATCCAAATTATAAGAGAGAAATTGCTCCTCCATTTGAATATAATCGGTTTATACGTGATTTTTTTGCAGATCCTAACAACAGAGGGAAAAGCCGCGATGAAGCGATTCAGGCATGGAATACGATTAAGAAACTGCCAGGCAGCAATGCATATAAACGTTAAAACACAAGTAAAAAACCATCCTAATGGGATGGCATTTATTTCAATCTCACAATTAAATCTTCGTATTTTGCTAGAATTATAGCTTTCGTGTAGGGGTTTTGAATTTCGGCGAGCCCGTTTCCATAATCAAAGAAGACAATATGAATTTTGCTTTTATAAATAACTTTCTGGCCAAATTTGATGTTGCATCCTCCTTTAGGTGCAGCTTGAAATAAAAACTTAGCATATAGAAAGATAGATGTAAACTCCAAAGGAGTTTCATGTATAAGTGCCGAATCAAAACAATATGGAAACAGTATGGAGAATTTCATCTTTAACGAGCATCCAAGTGAAGGAGGGAAAAAAAGTGGCAGCAGAGAAAATTCTTTTGCGGGAAATGGAGCGAAAAGACTGGCAAGCTGTTCATGAATATGCATCACAACATATCGTATGCAAATATCAGCCTTGGGGTCCTAATACAGAAGCAGAATCGGCTGCATTTGTTGATCAAGTACTGATAGATGCACAGCATCATTCGCGTACGAGATTTGTTTACAGTATTTTTCTTCCGGATAGCCTCAAAGTAATCGGTGCCGGAGAATTAAACATCAGAGATATTTATCATCAAACTGGTGAAATTTCCTATATTATTCATCCTGATTATTGGGGCAAAGGATATGGAACAGAACTCGCCAAAAAGCTAATTGAGATTGGTTTTTCAACAAAAAACCTTCACCGAATTTACGCCACATGTGATCCAAGAAATATTGGATCAGCAAAGGTTTTAAAGAAATCAGGCATGACGGAGGAGGGAAGACTAAGGGAGGATATGCTGATACGTGATGGTTGGCGTGATTCATTGCTTTTCAGTATTCTAGAACATGAGTGGATTTAAAAGAAAACATAAAGTGATTTTAGTGTTTTTATTTATCATTATTGCCTTCATTCTTATGCTTGCCATTTTATGGCGGCAGGGAATTTTTATCCCAAATGAATTTCAGGCAAATAATTATTCAGTAAAGGGAATTGATGTTTCGGCTTACCAAGGGGATATCAACTGGCCTGTAATAGAGGAGCAAGCAATCGATTTTGCGTTTATAAAAGCGACAGAAGGCAGCTCTTTCGTGGATGAAGAATTCTCTGACAATTGGCTAGAAGCAAATAAAACAAGCCTGCGAGTTGGGGCATACCATTTTTTCAGCTATGACAGCAGTGGCAAAACACAGGCAGAAAATTTTATTAACACAGTCCCAAAAAAGAATGCTGCATTGCCGCCAGTGATTGATGTGGAGTTTTATGGAAATAATTACAAAAATCCTCCAAAACGCAGTTATGTGGAACAAGAATTGCGTACGATGATTGAATTGCTTGAAGAGCATTACGGCCAACGAGTCATTCTGTATGCGACTCAAAAAGCATATAATCTTTATATAAAAAATGGTTTTAAAGATACAGATATTTGGATTCGCGATGTTTTTACAAATCCCTCTCTGGCAGATCATCGTCATTGGATTTTTTGGCAATATACAGATAAAGAAAAACTGGCTGGCTATAACGGTGAAGAAAAATTTATTGATATGAATGTATTTCATGGCAGTAGCCTTGAGTTTGAAGCATACGGAAAATAACGAAACAGAGCATTCTTGAAGTCAAGAATGCTCTGTTTTGTTATTGCTTACCGTTCTTAATCAATTCAGCTATATGAACGACACGCTGTGCTTGTACTTTTGCCGCTTTTTTAAACACTTCTTTGTCACCGACAATCTGGTTGTTCTGGTCTACAGTAACGCTTGTTCCATACGGATTGCCGCCTGCTGCATACAAGGATTGGTCTGTGTATCCTGGTGTGGCGACAATTGCACCCCAATGATACATAGTTGTATACAGACTAAGAATGGTAGCTTCCTGTCCACCATGTGGATTTTGGGCTGAAGTCATCCCGCTGACCACTTTATTTACCGTCTTGCCGTGGAACCAAATTCCTCCTGTTGTATCTAAAAACTGTTTCATTTGTGCTGCCATATTGCCAAAGCGTGTTGGCGTGCTGAAGATAATAGCATCAGACTTTTCAATTACCTCAGGTGTGACAACAGGAATATCCTTAGTTTCTTCAATATGTGCTTTCCAAGCTGGATTTCCTTCGATCACACTTTGGGGAGCAAGCTCTTCAACACGGTAAATCGTTACTTCCGCACCGCTTTCTTTGCCGCCTTCAGCAGCCCATTGTGCAAGCTGATAATTTGTACCTGTTGAGCTGTAGTAAACAATAGCAAGTTTAACTGTCATTGAAAATTCCTCCTATTCATTATTTATGTTCAAAATGGATACTTGCGGAATTTCGTCTGCACAGAGATCCATTTCGTCACCGTAAATTCTTCCGCAATCCATTCATTTCCGAAGCGTCCCATACCGCTTGCTTTTGTACCGCCGAATGGCACAGTAGGACTATCGTTTACGGTTTGGTCATTTATATGAGTCATGCCGCTTTCAATTGCCAAGCCAAGTTCTCTGCCACGTTCAAGATCATTTGTAAAGATGGCTGAGCTTAGTCCGTATTCTGTGTCATTCGCTAGTTCAATGGCGTGTTCATCTGAATCTGCCTTAATAATCGTCGAAATCGGTGCAAATAATTCTGATTGTGCCAATTTGCTTTTGTTATCGACATCAATAAACACAAATGGTGTTAAAAGATTACCGATTCTTTCACCTTCCAGAGCCAATTGGCAGCCTTCGTTTTTAGCTTCTTCAATAATAGCCATCGCTTTATCTGCTTGCTTTTCATTGATGAGCGGTCCAATGATGGTTTTTGGGTCCTGTGGGTCACCATATGGGATCTGCTTAACTCGGTCTATATACTTTTGCACGAACTCTTCATAAAGATCCTTATGAATGATTAACCGATTTATAATCATGCATATTTGTCCTTGATGAATGAATTTACCGAAAATAGCTGCATCAACAGCTCTATCGATATCTGCATCTGCTAAAACGATAAATGGATTGTTTCCGCCAAGCTCTAAAGCAACTCGTTTTAACATACTGCCTGCTATTTTACCAATATGTTTGCCGACAGGTGTTGATCCCGTAAAGCTGATTAAACCAGAATCTTTACTTGTCAGCATCTCATCGCCCAGCTCTTCTAAGTCTGACTGGATGACCTGCAGTACGCCCTTTGGCAGTCCGGCAATCTCAAAAGCGCGAGCGATGATAGAGCCTCCGGCAAGGCCTGTCTGCACATCTGGCTTATGAACAACAGCATTTCCGAGGGCTAAAGCTGGTGCGATTGTTCGCATCGATAAATTCATCGGAAAGTTAAACGGCGAAATAGAGGTAATAACACCTAATGGCAGCCTGTACACATAGTTTTTTTTCCCTTCGGTTGTTTCTGCCATCTCTCGTTTTTGATGAATCTTGTCTACAAGATCAAACGAAGCCTCTAAGTAGTTAAGACTCAAGTCAAATTCTACATTTGCTTTAATCGAACTTCCGCCTGTCTCCTTTGAAATAATGGAGACAATTTCTTCTCTGTTATCACGCAAAAATTCACTTGCCTTTTTAAGGACGGCAAGTCTTTCTTCAGGTGTTCTATTGCCCCAGTCTTTTTGCGCTTTAACGCTTGAAGTAAATGCAGCACGGAGCTGGTCGGCAGTTGCCAAACTAAACGAAGTGATAAGCGATTGATCATATGGGTTTTTATCCTCGAATGTTCGGCCTGTTTTTCCTTCTGTCCATACGCCATCAATAAAACTTTTGTTTAGCTCTTCAAAATGTTCCAAGATATACACCTCTGATTAAAATATAGTCTTGTCCTAGTCTTGCTGAGTTTCATCCATATTATTCTACCCGATGAAATTTCCGGCAAACGTTAACGGGTTTTGTATAACAGACATGATAATAAGGCATGGTAAATAAAAAAGCCCCAGACTTAAGCTGGGAGCAGTTCATTACAGGCCGTTATCTATTTTTTTTAATAAATACATTAACTGATTTCTTTCCTCATCTGTTAAGTTTTTAGTTAGTTCCTTATTTAGCTGGTCTAAAACAAATTGTATATGTGGATATACATCAATAGCTTTTTTTGTGGGGTAAAGTTCATTTGCACGCCGGTCTTTTCTGGCCGTTTCCTTAATAATGTAGCCAGCTTTTTCTAATTGGTGGACAGAACGAGCGGTTGTCGCTTTATCGAATTTCAGCTTAGATGTAAGTTCGTCTTGGTTTATCCCAGGTTTTTGAATGATCCATTTCAAGAACGCATATTGTCCGCCATTGCCGATTTGATATTGTTTAAATGCTTTGAGCAAATATTTTTGGTTTTGTCTGTGAATGACAGATATTAATCTTCCTAAAGGTGCTTCCTTCATTTTCGTCAACTCGCTTATATTTTATCAAGTCAATTGCTTAAGCTTTTTGATTAGATTACAATAAAATTGTTGCGTGCGCAACTAATGAATAGAGGTGATGATGTTGGCAACAGTTCAAGCTGGCGCAAATGGTCATGAAAAACGCTGGACGATATTAATTATTTTAAATTTGTTTACCTTTATGGCAACATTGGATGGCAGTATCGTAAATATTGCTCTTCCAACTGTTTCAAAAGAGCTTTCCTTGCCCCTTGCGCAATCTCAATGGATTGTCAGCAGTTATTTAATGATGATTTGTACGGCGATATTGTTCTTTGGAAAGCTGGGGGATATATTTGGCAAAATAAAAATCTTTCGAATCGGGTCAATTATTTTCATTATCGGGTCATTTCTTTGTGGATTTAGTCATTCTTTAGGATTTTTGATTTTTTCCCGTGTAGTACAGGCCATTGGCGCTGCGATGACGATGGCGAATAATCAGGGGATAGTCACAGAAGTGTTTCCTCCAAGAGAAAGGGGCAAAGCGTTAGGCTTAATAGGGACCTTTGTGTCATTGGGAAGCATTGCAGGACCAAGCCTTGGCGGCGTTATATTATCTAGTTTAGGCTGGGAATATATTTTTTGGCTTAATGTGCCGATTGGCATTATTGCGATTATGATTGCCTGGAAGCTCCTGCCAAAGGACGTGACGACTACAAAAGTGAAGATCGATGTTCCTGGAAGCCTCTTGTTTGCCTTTGCGATATTATTTCTGTTTTCAAGTCTTCTGTTAGGTCAGCAATATGGTTATGCTAATATTTTTATTATTTTATCTGTTTTGATAGGGATTATTTTGTTTATCCTGTTTGTTCTCGTTGAAAGAAGGACGGAAAACCCCATGCTGTCCTTTTCCCTATTTAAGAATTCTCTGTTTACGATCAGCATCGTTTGTGGATTTCTCGTGTTTGTTGCTAATTTTTGCTTCAATATACTTGCACCATTTTATACACAAGATATTTTAGGACTATCACCATTGCATGCAGGCTATATTTTAATGCTGTTTCCGATTGCAATGGCAGTTGTTGCACCGTTTAGCGGAGCTCTTTCTGATAAGATTGGCGGGCAAATAATAACCTTTGCTGGGTTGATTTTAATGATAATCGCCCAGATAGGGTTAACATTTCTTCATGAAGGAAGCAGTATTCTCACATTATCGATACTAATTGTTTTGCTTGGAGCAAGCACAGGCTTATTTCAATCTCCTAACAATTCATTAGTCATGTCTACAGTTGATCGAAAACAGCTCGGAATTGCTGGCAGTATAAATTCGCTCGTGAGAAATTTAGGAATGGTCGTCGGTATTTCTGTCGCAACAAGCACTTTGTTTTCTGTGATGAGCTTGCATGCAGGCTACCGAGTGACAGCATTGATTCCTGACAGGCCTGACATATTTCTAGCAGGCATGCATGTCGTGTTTATCGGATCAAGTATTCTGTGCTTCATAGGGGCAATCCTTACAGGACTTCGATTTTATTCATCCAGAAAAGGGATGAAGAGAAGGGAAAATACCGCATAAAAAAGCACTTGATTCGTTATCCGAATCAAGTGCTTTTTTATTGGATGGTGAAGTTTTGATTATGTAATGGACAGTCCTAAAAGATTTGGACAATTTCTTGCATACCAATTGCGCCATCTTCAGTTGTTAAACCGATACTGCCATGTGTCTTTAGCAAAACAGCTATCCTGCCTAAGATGGCACCGTATGTTTTAATAACTTAACCCTGAACACCTAAATTTTAACTTCCGACGTGTATTCGTCTTTATAAAAAAATAAAAAAGCTAATAAACACACTGATTTTAAATTCCAATTTAGGTGAACAAACTACATGCCAATTTTATATATTAGTAGTGTAGAGATTAATTAGATAAAACGACATAAGGGGAGAGAATAAATGGCATGTCATTTTTGTACAGGGCATGATAAGGCAAACGGAGGCACTTGCAGCAAATGCGGCCATTGGTATTGCTGGAATTGCTCTGACTTATCAAGAGGAAACAGCCCAAGATGCCCTTCTTGTGGGAACACAGCACCTCAAGCAAGACAAATATCATGGGGTGTTTACAGAAATAGTTAAAGAGTGTCAAGAGCCTTGCAAACAGGCTCTTTTTTTATAGGCGAGTACAGAGAATAAAGCAAATTACTATAAAAAGAATTTTATAATGAAATAAACCTATAATGCAAAAAAATGATAAATAATTACATATATGCAATAATAAACAAACGGGAATTTTTTAATGTGAATGGAGGTGAACAAAAATGAATGAGAAAGATATTTGGGGCATGAGATCCGTTATATTAACGGCTATCTTAGTTGCAGCAGCCTTTGTAATATTTATCCTGCCTCGAGTTTTTGAGTTAGGAACAGTAGTCCTTTTATATCTTTTGATATTGGTCGGATTTGTTGTATCGTTTATTTTTGGTTTATTAAGTAAAAAATCTTTTAAGGTTTTTAGTTTAATAGCGAACACTGTTCTGTTTTTAGGGTTAGGAGTAGTTACCTTCTTCCTAGCACTTGCCTATGGAATTTCGGAGCCTTAATAAAAGAAGCTCCCTAACAAAAGCTAATTACTCTCTGTTAGGGAAGCATCTTAAGTCAGTTTAACGATTAATTACAGGAACTTTATATTCGGGAAAGACTTTATACCAATACAATGTTTTATCAATATTTGGATGAAAGACATGCTTTAAAGTATCAACACCGCCAAGTTCCATTCCTTGTTTTATGTAAAATTTACAGGCTAGCAGGTTATCATCCTGTGCCTCAAGAGAAATTCCCCGTAAGCTCATTTGTATTGCCCATTGTTCTGCTGTTGCAAACAATGTTTTACCAACCCCATTTTTTCGATAATCTTTGCACACTGCAATATTCTCAATATAGCAGAACTTATTCCAATCTTTAATTAGACGGATTTGCCCGATATATTCATCACCTATAAAGGCAAGAAAGATTATTTTATTCTCTTTGTTTATATAATCATCCCATTCAAGGTTATCATCAGGAAATTTTGTATATGACGTATGTTCATACAGCTCTTCTTCATAAGTCCATTTACCATTATTAAATGAGGGAATCAGCCGACCGATGATGGAGAATGGTTCATTTGTTTTATTTATGATGCTTATATGTTCTTGCTGAAATGGCTTCACAGTAATTTGCGTTTTTTCCAAGTATGTTACCGCCCTTCAAGAATAATATATCATTATCATAGCATGACGCATAAAAAATGTAATTATTGTTCGAATACTTAGGTAATTTTTGTAAAAAAAAGACACCGATTTAATGACTGGTGTCTCTTGATGCGATTAAACTGGTTTTTTCGCTTCTTTCATAAATACAACTGCCTGATTTCTTCCTTGTGCTTTTGCTTGATACAATGCGGCATCTGCATTTAAGATTAGCTGGTGCAGACTTGTTTTGCTTGTTTCACCGGAGCTGATACCGATACTGATTGTCAGCGGAAGACTGCCGCCAAATTCAAGCTCCATTGCTTGGTCTTGCATTGCAAGAACAAGCTGTTCTGCAATCGTTTTAGCTTGGTTATGGGACGTATTTGGCAGAAAAACAATGAATTCTTCACCGCCATAGCGGCCGATAATTCCACTGTTATGACATATATTATGAATAATGTTGGCTACAAAAATAATTGCTTTATCGCCAGTCATATGACCATATGTGTCATTAACATTTTTAAAATGATCAATATCAATTAAGAACAGGGAAGAGCTGTCATTCAGGCTTGCTGTTATTTGATAAAGGTCTGTTATTTGCTCAAAGAAATACTTCCGATTATAAAGATTAGTCAGATGATCAAACATGGCGGAAACTTTCAAATTCTGATAGTTTTCTAGCTTTGTAAGAATATGCTGAAAATGATCGGCGAACGATTCGGTAATGATGTTAGCTTCGAATTTCTGAAGTTCTCCTTCTTGCTCGTTAAATACAACAAACAATCCTTCCTTTTTAGCAGCCTTTATCGGAATCGAGATTAAGGAGTGAATATCATTTTGAATGCCAAAAGGGTTATTACGGATATTTGTCATAAATTGAGGATTATCCATAAACTCTTCTGAAACAGTCCATTTGTCTGTTTGTATGGCATTTCCCTTATGTGCATAAACACTCCAGCCTTCTTCTTCCCGTTCTAAAAATAAAGCATTTTCGTATTTTGTCACATCTTGCAATACGGTCAGCCCGCTCTCAATAAGGGCTGGTGTTTCTTCCATCGCTTCCATATTTTTATAAGAGTTGTGGAGCATCGACTGAATATAGTATTTTTTTGTTTCTTGTTCTTTTTCAAGGCTGATTCTTTTGATTTTGTCAGCAAGACCAAGAGAAAGAATAAACACCTCTACTAGTGCGCCAATTTTTGGAGCAATAAGTGTAAAATGATTGAGCGGCAGGATTTTATAGGCAGCCAGCAGGTTTAGGACAACCCCTAAAACGAGCAGACCCCATGCTGCAAAATAATATTTAGCTTCTCTTGAATGAGCCCTCACGATTATTGCAACAGCAATAATATAAAAGACAAAAATCGTCGCCACAACCGTGCTAATCATCGTTGATAGCGATGGAGCAAACATTAGCGGAGCAAGCAGTGACAAACAGAAAACAGCAAGAATCCAATTGGTCAGCTTATACAGCCAAAGAGCAGCTGTTTTCACCTGCAGGAAATGTTTGGTGAATTGCAGGGCAAATAATGACGTGAATATGATAAAAAAGGAATTAGACCTCAATGCCCACCATGGGGAATCTCCCCACAAGAATTGATATGCATAACCATCCCAAATCAACTGCATAACCGTAAAGCCAATGACAAAGAAAATATAATATAAGTACGTTTTTTCTTTTAATGAAAAGAATAGAAAAGTATTATAAATGATCATTGCGATCATTACTCCAAAATAAATGCCGTTTGCGGTTTGGGTAAAATAATTATCAGTTGAAAAAGAGATAGGGTCCCATAAGACAATCGGTGCTTGAAAGAAAGTGTCTGTCTTTATTTTCAGAAAATAAACTTGTTCACCATCTTTCTCCAAAGTGATAGGAAATAACAAATTTTTATGCTTAATTTTCCGATCATTGAAAGGTAGACTGTAGCCAATTGTGTCTTCTTCTATCAGCTTGCCTGCTACTTCTCTGTACAAAGTAACAGAGCTGAGATGTGGTTTTTTAATTTCAAGAAGAAGTTCCTTTTCACTTGAAGACATATTAGTCAGAGGAAGCTTTATCCAGTAGCTTGCTGAGCTGATGTTACCGGAAGGGTTGGCTTCGGAAAATGGACGGAACTCATCCTGTTTATCTACTATACTATTAGGAGCGATTTTATCGGAATAATCAATAAAAATGCTAGTCTTGTTTGTTGCATTTAGTTCGTTCAGGCTGTTCCCTATCTTAATCTCAGCAGCTGATACAAGGTGTGCAGATGCCGTCCATACAGCAATAAATAACAGCAGGAACAGAAGACGACTCTGAAAGAATACTTTCATAAAATAACTCCTCTAATGTAAATTAGTAGTATAATTATACCATGATTTTCTAAACTCTCTACCAGTGGAGGAAAAAAATGAAAAGTAAATTATATAGTAAACTTGTAAAAGACTTCCAAACAGGAGATATCATTTTGTTTAATGGCAAATATCCTATCTGCAAGCTAGTGGAAGAATTAGAGCATAGCAAGTGGTCCCATGTAGGCATGGTTGTAAGGCCCGATCCTGAGGGAGAGGTGTATTTCTTTGAATCTACTGCATTAACAAACTTAGAAGATGTTCTTGAGCATGATCATAAAACCGGTCCTAAGCTAGTTAAGCTGATTGATCGCCTGAAGACATACGGAGCGGATCTAGTCCCTTATGTACCACCGGTTTATGCAGTTCGTTCTCTAAAAAAACATAGTGCTGTTAACATGGACAAATTATATACGTACATAAAGGAAGTGCACGGCATACCGAACCCATCTGAATGGAAGATGATTGAAGAAGTAATTGAAGGAAGAATCTTCTCTATCCATAGTAGAAGCAAAGATTATACTTGCAGCAAGCTGATTGGGGAAACGCTGGAGGTTCTCGGTCTTTATAAACCAAAAATGCCGCTGAACGGCCTTATGCCGATGGATTTTTCTACTGATAGTCATATTAAACAGCTTTCCGCTCTATGGGAAGAGGAAATCTACATCGAACTTGAAAAAGAAGAGGCTGTCGGCTAAATCCAAAAAAGCTGGCGTTAACCGCCAGCTTTAAAAATGTATTTTTACCCCTTTTTTTGCACTCTCCACTGCACCAAAGACCATCTTCATGCTTTTTATGTTATCTCGGCAGTCTGTTTCTGCATTTCTGCCGTTCTCAATGGAAGCAAACATTTCATCAAGACAGCCCCAATGCCCTTCACGAGCTGTCCAGCTGCCTTCATAATTCTTTCTTTCTACTGGATAAATGAAGCTGTCTTCGTTTGAGGTGTTTTTTATTTCTGCATAGAGACTGGTTGTTCCGTCCCATGCTGCACTGCCGCTGCTACCAGTAGCCCGCCAGTCAGATTCCCAGGAGGTGTTAAGTCCCTCTGCACACCAAGAGCCATTATAAGTGAATACAGAGCCGTCATTCATTTCAAAAATGCAGACAGCAGATGCGTTTCCTTTATACCAAGAGCCCTTCGGATTGTATTCATGACAATACACAGAAACAGGGTCTGCCTGCAGAAGGAAGCGTGCTTGATCGAATGTATGGATAGCCATATCCACAATGAGAGGGCTATCCATGATTTCTCGGAAACCGCCAAAATGAGGTCCAAGGAAAAAGTTCGCGTGCAAAGAACCTATGTCACCAATCATACCAGAAGCAAGGAGCTCGCCAAAGGCGCGGATTTGCCGGTTATAACGACGGTTTTGCATAACACTGTAGCTCTTTCCAGTCTCCATAGCACAATCAACTAACCGTTGCGCATCCTCAACGGTTTCTGCCATTGGTTTTTCACCAAATACATGACAACCCGCCTTTAATGCAGCCGAAACAATAAAGGGGTGAGCTGCTGGAATGGTAACATCAAATACTAGGTTTGCTCCAGTGTTTTTGATTGCCTCATTAATATCCGTAAAAACTGGTACTTCTAAATCGAATTTTTCTGCTAAAGTTAACGCCGTTTCTGCATGTAAATCAACAAGTCCTGCTATTACTGCATTCTCGCGCTGCAAAGCATATTCTAACCAAGTATGGGACATGCTGCCGCAGCCGGCAATAATGATTTTATGAGTAGCCAAATGTATCACCTCTATCAGTTTGTTAAGCGTTTTCATATATAGTTATTATAATGTATTCTTCTTCATCATTAAATAGAATTCATTTAAGACCAGGGATAGTTCAATAAGATTTTTTAAAGTTGGCTATACTAACGGCAAAATGATTCAAGGGGGCTTTACGATGCCGAAGAAACATGAAGCTGACAAGGAAGACGCAGCGGCTGAAACAGAATCGAAAGTAGTAGCACTGCATAAAGAGGAGCATAAGGATAAAATAGCGGAGCTTAATCGATTACTAGCGGCAGTGATGACCTACATCTCCGATGATGAAGTAGAAGAAATCGATGTGTCTTATTTACTTGACAATACAAAAGGCTTAAAAGAGTGGTGGGATGAATATAAGGAAAGCAACAGAAAAGTCGTGGAAGAAGAAATCAAAAAGTCCCTCAATAAGCTATCATTGAAGGAATTGGAGCAGATTCGTGAACAAATAAAGGAAAAAAATGAGTAAAGCTTCCGAATGCGGGAGCTTTTTTCTATGCTGAACTTTACAATTTTTAGAAAATATAATTGTACTGCGTTTCTCGGATTGGTAAAATTGGAATACAATCTCATTATAAATGGTAACAGGGTAGTAAACTCAACTAAAAACTAAAAATTATTAACGTAGGCTCAGACTTCAGGAGCCTTTTTTTCATGTTCCTATTTTTATAGAGGGGTGTTTGTACAAATGAAACTAGCTGAAAAGCAATATGAACGAAATAATCTAGCTTTTTCGATTAGAACAGCAGAAGAAAAGGATGCAGCAAGCTTATCAAATTTGCGGCTGCAGATTGACGGAGAAACGGAAAATATGGATAGAGAAAAGGGAGAGGCCTTTTTGGATGAAGCAGCATTTAAGAAAGTGATAAATGAGGATACTATTGCGAATAACAGCTTGTTTTTGGTTGCTGAGACGGCTGGTAGGCTTGTCGGTTTTTCAAGATGCGAGGGCGGCGCGCTTAAAAGAACAACCCATCGTGCTGAATTTGGGATCTGTGTGTTAAAGGAATTTTGGGGTTGCGGAATTGGCACACTTTTATTGAAGAGCACAATCGAGTGGGCTGATAGCATCCCATTAAAAAAGCTATCATTGTCTGTACTTGAGACAAATCAGAAAGCGATCAGCATGTATACGAAGCACGGCTTTGAAGTAGAAGGAATATTAAAGAATGATAAACGATTAGCTGATGGACGTTTTTACAGCACAATTGTCATGGGCAGACATCACAATATAGAAAGTTAAATGATATAAGGAGTGATGTTAAATGGGAGTAATATTTGGTGCTCGCAACTCAACATTAAAGTATCGGTACCGTAAAGCTGTATATGCAGTCATAATTAAAGATGGAAGCTTGCTTACAGTTATAAATCCTCGCGGTCATTATTTCCTGCCTGGTGGGGGAACAAGAGAGGGTGAAACGAATCTGCAGTGTTTAGAAAGAGAGCTGCTGGAGGAAACTGGCTTTACAATAGCAAATGCTCAATACATCGGACGTGCTGATTTGTATTTTCTTTCTCCAAGTGGTGCTCCTATCCATAATGACGGGCACTTTTATTATGCTGCTCTGACTGCACAAAAGAAAAAACCACTTGAACAGGATTATACTACTAAATGGCTTGATATCGAAGATTGTGAGAAATATCTGCATCATGCCCATCATGTGTGGGCTGTTAAAAAGCTTGGAAATGGTTTTAAAGCGAATGGAAATAAAAGCTGCTTTTAGATTAAATATTTTCTGGTTATATATGAATATTATGGTATAGAATTGGTTTCCCAGCAAATACTAATGCTACCGAACTAAATTTCTCAAGTGTTTTGAAGGAGCATAAAACAGATGAAAAATGATCTATTGACCTCTGTCGAACTTGGAGCATTATGGACAACCAAACATAAGAAAACAATGATTTTACGGATTTTAGAGCATCTTATCCAGCATGCTGAAGACAATAAGGCGAAAAGCTTGATGTCCGGGTTATACGAAAAGCTGGAAAAGAAAGTAGAAGAAATGGAAATCATGATTAAAGACGGCGGTGCTGCTCTACCAAGCGGCTTTACTAAAGAAGATATCAATGAACATGCACCTGCTCTTTTCACGAATGGTTTTGATGTAATGTTTTGCCGGATATTAAAGGAGATTAGCATGGGGATGTATGTTCTTCATACAACCATTTCCTATCGAGATGAAATAATCAACTTTTACAGAGAGTTGACGGAATTAACGCATATGTATTACCGGCATTTCACTGATTACTTGCTGGCCAAGGAGTTTTTGCAGCTGCCAACTACAATTAAAATGCCAAATTCCGTTGATTTCATCAGTGATACGTCCTATATGAAAGGAACGAATCTTCTCGGCCAAAAAAGACAGTTAAACACAGTGGAGTATGGACTGCTGCATCATTCTGTTGAAACAAATCTGTTTGGTATGCAGCTGATGAAAGCATTTGCTCAATGTTCTACAGATAAAGAAGCAAAACAATATTTTACTAAAGGTCAGCAGCTATCAGAAGAAATTCTGCAAGGAACAGAAAAAATATTAGTGGAAAACAATATCCCTTCTCCAACATTACCTGGCGGGCTACTAACTTCTTCAACAGAAGCACCGTTTTCTGAAAGACTGATGCTATATTGTACATATTTATTAGGCGGGTTCAGCATTGGCGGGCAAGGTTTCAGCTCTGCATTTATCCTGCGAAATGACGTTATTGCCAAGTCTGCAATCTTTGCAAAGGATGCATTTGAGTATACGATGGAGGGTGCCAAACTGATGATGGAAAAAGGATGGATGGAAGAACCTCCTAAAATGGAGCTTTAATAAAGTTGAATATAAAAAAGGCTATCTTCCATATTAGAAGATAGCCTTATTCCATTATATGAAGTTGTTAGCGAATTACGTTGCCAGATTGACCAGCCAATTGTGATTGAGCTGTTGCAACAAGACGTTTTGTAATTTCTCCACCAACAGAACCATTGGCACGAGCTACTGTTTCTGCGCCAAGTTGAACACCAAACTCTTGTGCAATCTCATACTTCATTTGTTCTAGTGCGGACTCAGCACCAGGTACAAGAAGATTGTTGCTGCTATTACCATTACTGCGATTTGCCATTGTGATTCACCTCCTTGACTATATCATGTACGGTTTTTGAAGGAAGCATGTATAATAAATTCTGGAAGAATATTAGCTATAAAGACTGTTTTTATGATGTTAAAGGAATCTTAAAAAACAATAACAAAAAGATAATAATAACAGCTGAGAGAAGATAGCTTACCAACGGCCGTAGATGATGGAGACGAAGCATTACATACATAACCGTGTAAAAAAGTATTTCCATCCACGCCTTATAGCCGTTTATTAATTCAATACGATTAAAATATAGAAAAAGTGATTCAATTACTAATGAACCAGCAATCCATTGTAAAATATATTTAATTTGTCTGAAGTATCCTCTTTTATTAGGGTAATTAGCCAAGAATAAAAGCGTTATGGACGGCAGATTTATAAAACTGTGCAAGATGTCAACAAGAACAGGATAATCATGAAAGAAATCAGGATTGTATTTCCATAGGAGCTTGTCTGCGCAAAGTAGATTATATAATAAGTCACAGATGATAACATACAGGATGGAAAGATGATAGTGGTGGATTTTCTTCCAATCTTTTCTGAAAAAGCAGATTGATATAAGAATAATGGATAGCAGAAGATGCATATGAAAACTCCCATCACCTATAAAAAATCAGGTCTTAATCTTTTATCTACTTGAATATATTTTCATTAATCAGCACTAATTATTCATAAGTCAGTTATCTATATTTGATTCAAGTAAAAAAAGGAAATGGTCTGTTACTGTCGAATTATTTATTGGGTACGTAATGTACATAGAATAAATTTTTTGATGAAAGAAAGTTGGTGGATGATGACCAGCCATATGCTCCGCAAAAGAAAATCAGAAGAGCAATTGCAAAGATTATCTGTGCCTGTTAATAAGCACCTGCCCTATGTCGAGGCAGAGCAATATACAGAAGTTCGTACTAAAGAAGAGATTGTAGACCGCATAATTCCTTTGACTATAGCCGCTGCTAAGGCACTGGGAGCACCTGATGATTTTTTGGAGGAAACAACGGAAGAATTTCAGGCTGCTGCTTTGTTTACAAACGAAGAACGTCAGTTTATGATGGCAGCGATCTTGCCAGAGCAAGCTAAAATTAATTTTTCTTGGAAGCTTGAATGTATTTGGATTTTGATGTGGTCCATTGATCTCGTTCCGGAATTAGGAATGCCTGATCAAACATGTGATGTAGATCTGTTGTTGGAAATGATCCTGGAAAGCTCGCGGACAGAGCTTCTTCATAAGGCCGAACTTAAACCAAAGAGCATGATATTGGATGAGCTTGATTTTATTTATCGTGCTCATTGGGCAGTCCGTGATGCACAGCTAAACGGAACCGAAATTCCTGCTGTCTTTGATGAGGGAGTTGTTTATGAAAGGCATTATGCCTTAAACTGGCTTGTTCATTACATGGATCAAACATGGGATGAGATAAGCACAGATACATAAAATCCAGCTGTCTAAATGACAGCTGGATTTTTCCGCTGCCACTCCTGAGACTTAAGGCGTTAGAATAGGTATAAATGATAGCGTTTTCTCGAACGTTTTTTTCTTAATTGAATACTATTTTTTAAAGGACTTGTACGTAAACAGCCCGTCTATTTTTAGCAGAGGAGGAAAAAATGTGTGAAAGGATATGGTTATAATATAGCTTCTATATTAATGATGGGGGTTGGGCCTTTAATTGCAAAGTTTGGCTTGCAAACCATTTCAGCCAGTGCTGCTGCATTTATTAATGCATGCACAATTGTAATTGCGAGTTTTATTTGGGGAATGCTTCGTAAAGAACCAGTTAAGTTTTATGTTTCAAAAGATATGACCTTGTTGTCTGTCTGCAATGTGCTCGGTGTCTTATTTATGTATGTGAGCTTAAGTTTGCTTTCACCTGTACAAGTCGGTTTTCTGGGCCGATTTTACACAGTATTTGCTGTTTTGCTTTCATTTGTTTTGTTAAGAGAAAAAATCTCAAAAACAGAATGGATGCTCGTTCTCCTTGCTGTTGCCGGAACCTTCCTGTTTATTACACCTAAAGACAGCGGAAGTCTGTCAGTTGCAGGAGTCATTTGCGCTCTCCTGTATACGTTCTTCTTTGCTTTATGCAATGTCCTTATAAAATGGCGAATGGAGAAAGG
Source organism: Niallia sp. MER 6 (assembly GCF_023714395.1). Lineage (NCBI taxonomy): Bacteria > Bacillati > Bacillota > Bacilli > Caryophanales > Bacillaceae > Niallia > Niallia sp. MER 6. The sequence goes on from NZ_JAMAUK010000007.1 coordinate 63,770, forward strand.
CAGGAATTCTAACTCGATTCTGTTTACAAACAGCCTGTGGACATTTTTTCTTCTTGCACTCTATCTGCTGATTTTTCCTGTAAGCTGGCAAGTGTCTGCTCAAAGTGTTTCTCTTACCGCTGCCGCTTCTCTGATGACAGGGTTTTTAGGAACCTTGTTTTTATATGAGGCATTGAAGCGAATCCGTTTTTCCATTGCAAACATCATGAGAGCTGCCAGTCCAGTTATTCTCGCAATCGTTTCTTATCCATTCTTTCCTGTTCCTTTAACTTCACTAAATATATTAGGAGCGGTCATTCTTTTAGCTTCCATCATTCTTATTGGTATTACAGACTATAAAAAACGCAGACTCAAAAGTTTAGTGGAATAATCCGAGGAGAACCAAATGATAAAAATCATCCAAAATCAACCTAATCTAATCATAGTTGCACATGAGATTTATGGAATAAATGAGCATATAAAATCGTTTTGTGAGCAGGTAGCACAAGCAGGATTTGATGTCGTATGTCCTAATCTGTTGAAAGAACCGCTAGCTTTTTCTTATTCGGAGGAAAAGGAAGCATATCACCATTTCCATACTAACTGCAGCTTTTTAGATAGTAGAGCAAGTTTATGTAAACTTGCTTCAGAAAATAGAAGGGAATATAAGCAGATTTTTATCGTCGGCTTTAGTGTTGGTGCGACGGCCGCATGGTTAGCCTCCTCGAGCACTGCAGACATTGATGGAGCGGTGTGCCTTTATGGATCGAGAATTAGAGACTATACAGAACTTGTGCCTAAATGTCCTGTTTTGCTAGTTTTTCCGGAAGAAGAACAGTCGTTTGATGTTACTAGCTTGATGGATATTTTAGTAAAAAAAGAAGTAAAGCAGGTTAAGTTGACTGGAAAGCACGGTTTTTGTGATCCGTTTTCTAAAAGTTTCAATATAGATAGTGCGAAAACTGCTTGGAGTCATATGCTTGCCTTTTTTCGTTCTAACTAAAATTGTATAAGGATAATTTTTCCTAGTGTAAAAAACTTCATTTTAGACGATATAAATATAGATAACATAAGAACAATGCCTTGAACTATTGTTATCACTATTGTGTTTTTGCCTTAAAAGAACGGGGACTAACGTTTCTTTTAAGGTTTTTTGACGTAATATATTAAAATAATATTATGATTACATAAATTGGTGGCTGCAAGCGAACAATATCGGTAAAAAGGAGGGTGAATATGAGTAAAAACGAGGATACAACGAGCGAAGGATTGAATCAAATTTTTGAAATTATCAATGCTAAAGGTGATATTGGAGAAATTAAAAAAATTCTCGCAGACTCCAACGAAGAGGAGAATTCTAATCCCGAATAACTTGTATCGCTGCTGCTGCATTCCGACTGGGATGTGGTTTTTGTTTTATTTGCACGAAATATAAAAAAGATGGTGTTTATAAGATAGTTAATTAATCAGTGTCTTATTACATAAAATTATGGTTTTTTATAGAGGTTTTGCAGCAGCTATGGTACGATTTGGCAAGGAGTAAGTACCATTATTTATTAGGAGTTATTCATTTATGTTCTATTCCATGCTGATGTTTATTATTGCAGGCTTGGCAGAAATTGGCGGCGGCTATCTCATTTGGCTATGGTTAAGGGAAGGCAAGCCCCTTTCCTTCGGCTTGATTGGAGCGATAGCACTTATACTTTACGGCGTTATTGCCACCTTTCAAACATTTCCGTCCTTCGGCAAGGTTTATGCGGCTTACGGCGGAGTGTTTATTATTCTGTCTGTGCTCTGGGGATGGGGTGTCGATAAAAAAACACCCGATTTTTATGATTGGATTGGTGCCTGTATCTGTCTGCTAGGTGCTGGTATCATTTTGTTTGCACCACGTTCCTAAAAAATGCAGCTTCCGATTGGAAGCTGCATTTTTTATTTATGGAAGTATGTTTCCTGCTGCGCGGAAAATTTCATACCATTCTTCACGAGTTAAAGTGATATCGCTCGCTTTTATACAGTCCTGCAATCTTGATTGATTCATTGTTCCAATCACTGGCTGCATTTTCGCTGGATGACGTAACAGCCATGCAATTGCAATAGTAGTATTGCTGACATTGTATTTTTTTGCAATTTCATTAATTTTTTGATTTAATTCTGGGAATTTTTCATTGTCCAAAAATACGCCTTCAAAAAATCCATATTGGAATGGTGACCAAGGCTGAATAGTAATATCATGAAGACGGCAAAAATCGAGAATTCCGCCGTCTCTGTTAATGGCCGATTCGTTTTCCATATTGACGTTAAAACCGCTCGAAATCATGGTCGAATTTGTGATGCTTAATTGAAGCTGATTCGCAACAATCGGTTGTTTTACATACTTTTGCAATAGTTGAATTTGCATTGGATTTTGATTGGATACACCAAAATGACGGACTTTTCCTGAGCTTTCCAGGATATCAAAAGCTTCTGCTACTTCTTCTGGTTCAACAAGTGTATCAGGACGATGTAAAAGAAGAATATCAAGATATTCTGTGTTTAATCGTTGTAAGATGCCATCAACAGATTGGAGGATATGGTCTTTGGAAAAATCAAACATTCCCTTGCGAATTCCGCATTTGGATTGCAAAATAATATTTTCTCGAACAGTAGGACTCATATGTATAGCGTCAGCGAAAATCTCCTCACAGCTTCCGCCGCCATATATATCTGCATGATCAAAAAAATTAGCTCCTTGCTCTAATGCAGTTTGAATAAAATGCTCCGCTTCTTTTGCTTCAAGCGAATTGATGCGCATACAGCCGACAGAGACAACTGGCACCTCTAAATTGCTTGATCCAAGCTTCATTGTTCTCATGATTTTTCCCCCTTTATGGTTAGTTCACGTACATTACAGAATGTCCCATGAGCCTAAGTTGAATTATAAATGAGAGCGATTTCACCATCAACTTTAGAGCACAGCTAGGATAATAGCACTTCCGAAAAAAGGTAACGTTCATATTTTAATATAAGCGACAAAGGAGCGGATACTTTGAAGGAGGAAATGGGATTGGAAGCATTCACGAAAAGCATTACACTTTGTATGATTGTTAAAAATGAGTCTAAAATAATCACAAGATGCCTAGATTCAGCTGAAGCGATTATTGATTCTCTCTCCATCTGTGATACAGGTTCGACAGACGACACGGTTAAAATTATCAAAAACTGGGCAAAAGATAATGGCAAAGAATGTACGATTCATCATACTCCATTTCAAAACTTCGGATATAACCGAACACTGTCTGTGAATCTGGCACAAGGTGCCTATCCAGACTCTGATTATCTTTTATTATTGGATGCAGATATGATCCTGCAGAATTCCCTTGCATTTCATGTAAATAACTTAAAAAGTGACCAATATTTAATCATGCAGATGAATCAAGATTTAAAGTATTGGAACACGCGGCTTATCCATGCAAAACGTTCATGGGAATGCGTCGGTGTGACACATGAGTACTGGGAGCTGAAAGAATCTCCTGCCACAGGAACTGTTGGAAAGCTTGAGAATATTTTTATTCTTGATAAGGAAGATGGCGGAAGCAAACAAGATAAGTTTGAAAGAGACAAAAGATTGCTCGAAGAGGCTGTACAAGACGAGAACCAAAAGCCGCTTTGGCAAAGATATATGTTCTATTTAGCACAAACTTATTATGATTTGCAGGATTACTCCAACGCAATTGAATGGTATAAAAAGCGAATAGCAGAAGGCGGCTGGCAGGAGGAAGTGTATTACAGCATGCTGAAAATTGGTCTTGCTTATGAACAACTCGCGAACCGCTCCTCTGTAAATCTTAAGCGGGAAGAATTGCTGGCATTATCTTTATTTCGATTGCAGCAAGCATGGATGTATAGACCATCAAGAGGTGAAGCCATTTATCACCTCGCTCGGATTCATCGAGAATTAAAAAATTATCAGCTTGCCTATTTATTTGCAGCAGAAGGGAAATCAATTCCGTTCCCAGCAAACGATCTGCTGTTTGTCGATTATACGGTTCATGATTATAGATTTGACTGTGAACTGGCCATTGCAGGCTTCTATATAGAAAAAAACAAACTGTCTGGTAAACAAGCACTTGAACGCTTGCTAGCAAGGAAGGAAGAATTGCCAAGACATTTACATCCATGGCTTGAGCAGACTAGCCAGTATTATCACTAAAAGCACTGAATTTTACCTCAGTGTTTTTTTCTACTAAAACTGCTTTTTTTATAACCATATCAAAACAGGGTCTCTTCCTTTTAATATTTTCCCCCTCATCAGTGCAGGGATTCTTGAAAGGCACAGAGAATAGTACACAATTACTTAAAATAAATTTGGGGGCAGTAAGAATGATATTGGAAGCAGCCATGCTTAACGTGAAAGAAGGAATGGAGTCGGAGTTTGAACAAGCATTTGCTGAAGCATCGAGCATTATTGCAAGCAAAAAAGGCTATATAGAGCATGAATTGCAGCGCTGTATGGAAGATGTGGGCAAATACTTGCTGTTGGTCAGGTGGCAGACGCTTGAAGATCACACAATCGGGTTTAGGCAATCAGCAGAGTATGAGAACTGGAAAAAGCTGCTTCACCATTATTATGATCCTTTTCCAACGGTAGAGCATTTTAAATCTGTTTATATAAGCAAATAACGAATAAACGATGCAACAATTTCGAAATAATAGTGTAATAAAAGAGCTTAGAAGAGAAAGAGAAGCTATTATTTCTGGTAATGCCTGCCTTTTTAAAAGAGCGGACCACTTATCCAGCAAGATATCGAGCATTTTTCTTTTCATGTGTAATATTTTGGCACATGAATATATATATGACATCTGTTAACCTACTAGAGTATTAAAGAATGATTCTAGGAGGTTAACAATCTATGAAAAACTTAAAGAAACTACTTATTGTTTCAACAGTAGCCCTTTCCTTATTTGGGTTTAATACGCAGTCTAAAGCCGCCACCAATCATGTTGTCCAAAGTGGCGAAACTTATTGGATTCTTGCAAATAAATTTGGTGTTTCAGCAAACAGCATAAAAAGCGCAAACGATGCTACAAGCAACATGCTTATTCCTGGTCAATCGCTGACTATTCCTAACTCTACTATCTCAGCAGCTGATAAAGATCTAATGGCACGTCTTGTATCTGCAGAAGCTAAAGGTGAGCCATATGCAGGGAAAGTCGCTGTGGCAACGGTTATTTTAAACAGATTGGATAACAAAGATTTCCCTGATACTATTAAAGATGTAATCTACCAAAAAGACAATGGCTATTATGCCTTCACACCTGTGCAAAATGGAGCAATAAATGAGTCTGCAGATGCAGAGTCGAAAAAGGCAGTAACAGAAGCAATTGCTTCAAGAGGCTACGGACAAGGTTCTCTGTTTTTCTATAACCCAAAAACATCTACAAGTGATTGGATTTTCTCACGTCAAGTGACAATCAAAATTGGTAACCATACGTTTGCAAAATAATTGAATCCTGCATCACTCCATTATGGAGTGGTGTTTTTTTTTTTAGCAGACATTGCTGATTCTATATATTTCATGAATTTTCTAGCAAGCAATGATGGAGTCTTCTTCTTAGGATATACAAAACCAAAAGCGATATGTACAGGCTGGTGATTCAGAATGTTCATTTTTTTTATAGCGTTTTGATTAACAAGGAGAGTATCTCCTTCCTTGTAAAGCTCTGGTGAGAAGGTGATAGCCATGTTTTGAATGACGGCCTTTTTAATGACATCCGTATTATTCGATGTAAACAATATTTGTAAGCTTCCAAATTCAGCAATAAAGTTTTGAACAAACCATTTTACATAATCTCCGTCATACATAACAATCGTTTCATTAATGAGTGCTTGTGGCTCAATGCTATCATTAACAGAAATGGCCGAATCTTTATGTGCGAATACCTTCATTTCCCCTTTATTTAGAAGCTGAAAATCAAGATTTTCCATTTTATCCTTTAGACCATCATGTAGTGTTATCAGTCCAATGTCCAGTTCAAAACGGGTAATATCGTTGATTATTTCATGTGTTTCCTGCTCCATAATCTCAATCTCTACATTTGGATAATCCGCTTTAAAGGCTGCGAGCGGCTCCAGTAAATAGGGCATATAGATTGGGATGGAAGCAAATGTTAGCTTCCCTTGAACATCTTTTGAGTCCTCTTTTATTTCTTCGCGTAATTCCTCTACTTTTAATAAAATTTCCACTGCCTTTTGAATTACTTTTTTGCCTTGTATGGTAGGCAATGTTCCTGTTCTGGCACGGTGAAACAAAACAACACCCAGTTCTTTTTCAAGAGCAGTGATTGATTGGCTCACAGCTGATTGTGTGACATGCAGGTTTTCTGATGCTTTGGAAATTGCTCCTGATTTTGCAACTTCGAGTACATATTCAAGCTGTTCAATCTTCATAGACTCCCACCTTCTATAAGTTTTCCTTACCTTACCTTCAAAAAGTTTAATTTTATTAATCATAAACTACATTATATAATTTATTCAATCTTTTCTTAATGGTTTACTCGGAATTAGTAGAAGGGAGATTCCATAAATTGCTGTCGATTATGCTTCAAAGGAGGAAGGAGTTATGCGTTGGTTGATTTTAGGGGCTGTGTTTTTACTGGCTGTCATTAATTTCGCAGACAAAACAGTGATTGGCTTATCAGCCGTTCCTATCATGAATGATTTGCAGCTCAATTATGAGCAGTGGGGCATTGTGGGCAGTTCATTCTTTTGGCTGTTTTCTGTTGCTGGTATTGTCGGAGCGGCTCTGTCTGATCGGTTTGGGACAGAAAAGATGCTGCTGATTATGGCAATCATTTGGACTATAGCCCAGTCCGTCACAGTGTTTGCCGCAGGATTACCGTTTTTAATTATGACTCGTGTGTTACTAGGTGCTGGTGAAGGGCCGTTTTTTGCAACAGCTGTCAGCCATCTTAGCAAATGGTTTGCCCCAGAATCAAGAGGGTTTGCTATTTCGATTCTAAATTTAGGAAATACAGTCGGAAAAGCTGTCTCTGTTCCGATTTTAATCTGGCTTATCACTCAAACAGGCTGGAAAATGACGTTTTTATTTTTAGGTGGTGTGAGCCTGCTGTTTGTTTTTATCTGGTTATGGCTAGGACGACTCCAGGCTCCTCACACTGTAGAACAAACTTCTGCAAAAACCAAAATAGTCTGGACTGATGTAAGGAAGACCATTTTTTCACCCACCTTTGTATTTACAACAATGATTGCCTTTATTGGTTATAGTGTTATTACCTTCAGTCTTGTCTTTAGTCCAACTTACATAACCGAAGTAAAGGGAATCTCACCAAGTGTAATGGGCTATATGAAAGCGACCGCTGGTGCGACAGGAGCAATTTTGTCTGTCGGACTCTCCGCTTATTCTGACTTTATCTTCAAAAGAAGCAAAAATATATGGCTGTCCCGTGTTTTATTTACATCCATTTGTGCAGCGTTAGCGGGGATAGTATTTTTCTTTTTTACCATAACAGAGTCTGTAGCACTTATGACGCTTATTTTAATTTTAGAAAACGGGCTGATTATGCTTATTTTCACACTCGGTCCGCAAGTTGTAAACAGCTTGATGCCTGAGAGAAAAGGGCTGATGTCAGGTATTATGATGGGATTAGCGACAACCTCAGGTATTATTGCGCCAATAATTTTTGGCAAAGTGATTGATGCATCTGGTGATTCGCTTACCGGATTTACCGGAAATATACAGGCGATGGCAATCCTGCTGATAATTAGTGCAGTCCTGTTTGCATTGTTTGCAAGGCCGGCTCAGAAAGAAATAATCCCAGGTCAACAAAATATGGGAATTCATTTAAAATAGGAGGAAATAAGATGAAATATAGTGTAAGCAAGGATGAGAAAGAACTAGCATTAATGTATTTGCAGGAACATACAAAACGGTTTACGAAAAGAGTGGAAAAGGTTACTGAAAATATTTATTGCGCAGTTGGATATGGACTGGCGAATTCGACTTTAATTGTAACAGATGCAGGAAATATTATTGTTGATACAACCGAAGGAATAGAAACGGCTGCCGAAGTAAAAAAAGAGTTTGATAAAATATCGCCATTGCCAACCATAGCTGTTATTTATACACATGGTCATCCTGATCATATTAACGGAGCTTCCGTTTTTGCAGACGATAAAACAGAAATTTATGCCAACAAGCTTACGCTCGATTTTATTCAAACACAGTATAACCAGTTAAATAGTATACTTGAAATAAGGGGGGCAAGACAATTTGGCGTTTTTCTTCAGCCGGAGCATTATCCATACAGTGGTTTAGGACCTGCTTTAAAACTAAGCGGCACAAAAAAAATAATGGTGCCAACCACAGTGTTTGAAGATGCGGTGAAATTGCAGTTTGGCTCCACTGTTATACAGCTAGTTTCCGCTCCTGGTGAAACAGAAGACCAAATCTTTATTTGGCTACCAGAGGAAAAGGTATTGCTTGGTGCGGATAACTACTATCCAGCTTTTCCGAATCTGTATACGATCAGAGGAACAAGCCCACGGCCAGTACTGCAATGGGTATACTCTCTCGATAAAATGCGCGCGCTGCAAGCCGAATACTTAGTGCTTGGTCATACTGAACCTGTATATGGCAAAGAAAAAATCGCTGAATTATTAACGATTTACCGAGATGGAATTCAATATATTCATGACAGCACGGTACGCGGGATGAATGCAGGAAAAACGGTTGATGAATTAGTGGAGGAAATTTCTTTGCCAGAATCTCTAGCTTCATACGAAGAACTGCGTGAGCTGTATGGCAGCATATCCCAATCCGTTCGCGCGATTTACAGCGGTTATTTAGGATGGTTTGACGGCAATGCTTCTAATTTGGAACAATTAAGTTCCCGTGCTTTTGCCCAAAAAATGGCGGATCTTGCCGGAGGAAATAACAGGCTGCTGAAGGAAGCAACAAATGCTGTTGAAAATGGTGAATTTCAGTGGGCAGCACAATTAGCGGACATGCTGCTGTCTTTATTGCCTGAAAATGATCAAGCGTTGCAAGTTAAGATTCGTGCGTTAACAGAGCTTGGACTAAGATCTTATAACTCGAATAATCGTTCTTATTATCTATCTCAAGCGAAAGAGCTGCAAAACGGTGTGCCATTTTTAAACAATCGAAGCAACCACTCCGCTTATGCTGAAAAAATGCCCATTCGCGCGTTCTTTCAGCAAATGACGATTCTTCTACAGCCTGAAAAATGCGAGCATCGAGCGCTTTCCCTAAGCCTTACCATTACAGACGATCAGAAGCAGCATATTTTAGTCATCCGCAATGGCATTATCGATATTCAGGAAGGATGTTTAACAAACCCGGATATAACGGTAGCAACAAGTTCATCTATTTGGAAGGAGATTATATTAGGTATTCTAAATCCAAATGATGCGGCAAATAATGCAGGTTTTCAGCTTACTGGGGATGCAGTATCCTTTAGTCAGTTTGTTGGCTTCTTTCAAAAATAATTAGTTTGTAAAAAACCGTCTTGGCAGATAAAAGGCGGTTTTTACTTTAACAGCATATTGTAAGAAAACCTATATGTATTCTAAAATAATAGAAGGAACTAGTGCTTTACAAAGTTAGCGCTATGGTTGGAGGATACATCATCATGAATAAAGACAGACAATTACTGAGCTTAATAAATGCTGCGCAAGTCTTAACATCTACATTAGATTTGGACAAGGTGCTCCAGCAGCTGATTAAAGAAACGTTAAATGTAATAGATGGTGCAGATGCTATATTGCTGTTTGTATATGATAAACGGACAGGCAGGCTTATAGCCAAAAATGGTGTCGGAGTTGAACTAGCATACTTGCAGGAAATTAAACTTCATCCTGGGGAAGGCATGACAGGCAAAACATTCTTGAGCAAAAAAGGACAAATATTCAGTCATGTAAAAGAAACAGAGAGAGGGATGGAGAATATTAGAGGTGATAATAAAAGTCTGTTTCAAAAGGCTGTTGGCGCACTCCGCTATCATCCTGTCAGTACCATTTGTGCTCCCCTTTTATCTAAAGAGGAATGTATTGGTGTATTGACGATTGACAGTTTTTCTGAAAACGTGCATTTCACAAACCATCATCTTCTCCTGCTCGAAACATTCGCCGCTCAGGCCAGTATTGCGATTGAAAATGCAAAATTTTTTGCTGATACAGAGCGATCGAAGAAAATTCATGCTGAATTGGCTACCGCTTCGATCAACCAAAAAGGTCTAGAAGAAATTACAGGCACGCTCACACAGCTTATTAAAGAAGAGGTTTGTGTTTATAATGAGTTTTTTGAGATTATTTCTTCTTCCTCGACACAGGCTGAGGCAATGGGGACGGCTAAAAGAAACGTGATTATGACTGTTTATAATGATGAGGTGCAAAATGAGGGGAGTTTATATTGTAAAGAAGAGAGAATAAAGCTGATTCCCATTAAAACAGATGCCAGAATTGTTATTGGCATTCTGGCAATCTTTAACGTCGAACGAGCTTCTCTTGATACACTAGACTTGCTTGCTATTGACCTTGCCAATAATATTTTCGCGCGGGAAATTATCGGCCAGGAAAGATTGCTCTCTGATTATTATAAATATGAGGGGTACTTATTAGATCAGCTTTTAAGTCAGAAGCTGGATTCATTTTCCGGACCGCAAAAAAGCATTGTCGGCCTGTCTGACAACTATCGATATATATGCATTAATATCCAAATTCCTAATCAGCTCCTTGAGTTTGAGGAATTAAATCGAAAGAAGCAGCATTTTCATCGCTTATTGTTTCGGGAAATCAAAAAGCTGCCCTACAAAGTATTAGTTTCGGAAAAGAACATGGAATATGATGTGTTAGTTATGATTCATGACCGAAAAACAGAAGAGGAAATAACAGAACTGTTTAGCCTATTCTTTAATGGGTTAAAGGATAAACTTGTTGAAAGTATATCCTTTGACTTCCATGTCGGCATCGGCAGGCTATTCTTAAAAATTAAGGAGATTCAAAGCTCCTACAGAGAAGCAAAGATTTGTTCCGACTATATTAAAACGAACAGTAAGGATTTACTAGTGCTTTCCTATAAATCGCTTGGCATCTATCGCTTGTTTATTAAACAGGAGCCAGAAGAGATTCGTGAATATGTAAAAAGCACGATTGGTCCGCTAATTGATTATGATAAAACAAATGGAACTGACTTGTTGTCTACATTAGCGGTATATATGGAGAATAAACAAAATATGACGTTAACAGCGAAGCAGTGCTTTGTGCATTTAAATACGATTAAGTACAGACTGCAAAACGTGAAAGAGATTTTAGGCATACACCTTGAAGGCAAGGAAATGTTTGAACTGCAGCTTGCTATTTATTTGTTTGACTATTTAAAGAAAGGCATCGGCAAACACTAGTCTAAAAGTTGTAAAAATTCGCTATTTTTTAAGATGCATTATCTAAAGCAGACAAAAAGCTTACGATTAATTTGTCTGCTTTAGATATATTAATAATTGTCGAACTATTCTACAATTTCTAAATAATGATACATATTATGAGGGGGTACAGCATGGATACAACAGCAGCAAGCAGGCTGGACGAGCTTCTGTTATCTGACTATGATCACACACTTGATCATGGGGGCATATCAGGTAAAAGAATAGCGCAAAGGCTGTATGAATTATCAAAGATTGGTTTGACAGACGAAAACGGTTCTTACCGAATCGGTTTCTCTGCAGAGGAAAAGTTAGCAAAACAGCTTGTTGCTAACTGGATGACAGAGGCAGGTTTATCTGTCAAACAAGACGAAGCTGGCAATATCATCGGCAGATTGGCAGGTAATGACGAGGAGCTTCCAGCAATTCTATCTGGTTCCCATGTTGACAGTGTTCCAAACGGGGGGCATTTTGATGGGCCGTTAGGTGTTCTTGCGGCGTTAGAGGTAGTGGAAGCATGGCGGGAAACTGGGTTCAAACCGACTCATCCATACGAAGTGATTATCTTCTCAGATGAAGAGGGAGCAAGATTTAATGGCGGTCTGACTGGAAGCAGAGCAATGACTGGTGACATAGATGTTGAAAATCAACTCAGCTTAGTTGACAGCGAGGGAGCCAATTTTCAAACAGTTATTGAAAATAACGGCTTGTCACTTGATACATTCTTTCAAGCAAAACGGGACTTATCTAAAATCAAAGCATATGTGGAGGTCCATATTGAGCAAGGAAAACGGCTCGAAAAAGAGAATCTTCCAGTCGGAATTGTTTCGGGAATAGCAGGTCCAAGCTGGCTGAAAATCACTTTATCAGGAGAAGCCGGCCATGCAGGAAACACTCCGATGGATGACAGAAAGGATGCGTTAGTAGCAGCAGGTGAACTTCTTGCGGCAATTCCTGCCTTGCCTAAAATGGTAAGCTCCACCGCAGTTGCGACAGTCGGGAAGCTGCATGTTCATCCGAATGGAGTCAATGTTATTCCCGGCAGAGTTGAGTTGTTTGTTGATATTCGTGACATTTATGAAGACAAAGTAGATGCGCTTGTTGCTCTTACAATTGAAAAAGCTGCAGCTATTTCCGAAAGCTATGGAATCAAGACTACGTTTGAACAAACATTGAAAGTTTCACCGATGCTCGTACAAGATGACATGAAAGAACTGCTTGAGCAATCACTGCAAAAAATGGCCATTAAGCCGTACTTTTTACCAAGCGGTGCTGGTCATGATGCGATGGTTCTAGGAAGGCATGTACCATCTGCGATGATTTTTGCTCGCAGCAGAAAAGGGATTAGCCATAATCCCGAGGAATGGACAACGCTTAGTGATTGTGTTCAATCTGTGCATGTATTGAAAAACATGATTGAAAGCCTGGATGAAAACTAAAAGGAGTGATACATAATGGAAGCAACAAAATCTTTTATACAAGCAAGCATAGATGCAGTGAAGGAAGAGGTTGTCACATGGCGCCGCCATCTTCACCAACATCCAGAATTAAGCTTTGAAGAGGAAAAAACGTCTCAATATATATATGACCAATTAAAATCATTTGGCAATATTGAACTAACCCGCCCGACAAAAACCAGTGTAGTTGGCCGAATTATCGGAGCTCTACCTGGCAAAGTTATTGCCATTCGCGCTGATATGGATGCACTTCCGATACAAGAAGAAAACGAAAGTGAATATGCTTCCCAAAATCCTGGCGTGATGCATGCTTGCGGTCATGATGGACATACAGCCATGCTTTTAGGTGCAGCAAAGGTATTATCCTCCCTTAAAAGCCATATCGAAGGAGAAATCCGTTTGTTATTCCAGCATGCAGAAGAATTGTTCCCAGGTGGAGCAGAGGAAATGGTCCAAGCAGGAGTAATGGACGGGGTTGATACAGTAATTGGCGCCCATTTGTGGTCCCCACTTGAAATCGGCAAAATCGGAATCGTTTATGGACCGATGATGGCATCACCTGATACCTTCTATCTTAATGTCAACGGCAAAGGAGGACATGCTGCTCTTCCTCATCAAACAGTTGATTCGATTGCGATTGCTTCTCAAGTGGTCACAAACCTGCAGCATATCGTTTCACGAAACACAGATCCTCTTGATAATCTCGTTTTGTCTGTGACAAAGTTCGTCGGAGGCACAACGCATAATGTAATTCCAGGTTCTGTTGAGATATGCGGAACAGTTCGCAGCTTTGATCCAGACTTGCGCAAGGAAGTTCCAAAGCTAATGGAAAGAGTCATCAAAGGTATTACAGACGCACATGGAGCGACTTACGACTTTAAATATGAGTTCGGCTACAGACCTGTCATCAATGATGCCCGCGTTACAGAGGTGTTAGAAGCAACAGTGTTAGAAGTGTATGGCAACGATGCGATCGACAGAATGAAGCCAAATATGGGCGGAGAAGATTTTTCTGCATTCCAGCAAGTAGCAGAAGGATCATTCTTCTATATAGGTGCCGGAAACCCGCAAAAAGGGGCTGACTTTCCTCATCACCATGCCCGCTTTGAAATCGATGAAGACTCCCTTGAAAAGGGCGTAAACTTATTTGTTTACAGTGCATTAAAGCTGTTAGAAGCAGCAGAAGGAAGGGAAGCAAATGATTAAAGTATTGGCGCTGATTCCGTTCGTTTTCATGCTGGGCGGAGCCTATGTATTCAATCAAGTGACACCATACGTACTAGGAATGCCATTTCTGCTGTTTTGGTGTGTATTATGGACAGTCCTGACATCTGTCATTATGGCAATTATCTATAAAATCGATCCAAAAAATAAAGAAGGTGAAACAGAATGAATGCTGCATTAGTAATTATTTTTGCTACGATGCTACTATCTATCTTTTTAGGTATTCGGGCAAAAAAAGGAAAAGACATGGATTTAGAACAATGGTCTGTAGGAGGAAGAGGATTCGGTTCCGTTTTAGTATTCGTGCTGATGGCAGGGGAAATTTATACAACCTTCACCTTCCTTGGAGGAAGCGGCTGGGCATATAGTAAAGGCGGCCCAACCTATTATATTATTTCATACGGTGCTCTTGCTTATATTATGTCATACTTTTTGCTTCCGAAAATCTGGCGCTACGCAAAAGACAACAAGCTTGTGTCTCAATCAGACTTTTTCGTCAGCAAATACAACAGCCCGTATTTAGGAATTCTTGTTTCGCTTGTAGGGTTTGTTGCGATGATTCCTTATTTTGTTCTGCAGCTGAAAGGGCTTGGAATTATTGTATCAGAGGCTTCTTATGGCCATATTTCACCAACTGTGGCGATTTGGATCGGCATTATCGTTGTAACCGTCTATGTAATGGTCTCAGGTATTCACGGCTCTGCGTGGACTGCTGTTGCGAAGGATATTCTTATTCTTGTTGTGGTCTTATTTTTGGGAATTTATCTTCCGCACCATTATTATGGCGGGATTCAGCCAATGTTTGAAGCAATTGACACAGCGAAGGCAGGCTTTTTATCATTGCCTGATTCAGGACAAAGCTCTTCTTGGTTTGTAACAACTGTTTTACTTACAGCATTAGGCTTTTATATGTGGCCGCATACATTCGGTTCCATTTATTCCTCTCAAGGAGAGAAAGCCTTCCGAAAAAATGCTATTTTCATGCCATTATATCAATTAGTCCTTTTATTCGTATTCTTCGTAGGCTTTGCAGCGATTCTGCAAGTGCCAACATTAACTGGAGCAGATACGGATTTAGCACTGCTTCGTTTGTCTATCCAGACATTTGATCCATGGGTGGTAGGAATTATCGGTGCGGCAGGTATTTTGACTGCTCTTGTTCCTGGCTCGATGATTCTTATGGCAGCAGCAACCTTGCTTGCGAAAAACGTTTATAAAGTGTTACGACCAAGTGCAACAGACAAGCAAGTCACAAGCATGGCCCGTTATCTTGTACCTGTTGTGGCACTCATTTCCGTAATCGTTACATTTAATGGCGGCGGAACGCTTGTTGCTTTGCTGTTAATGGGATACAGCCTTGTAACACAATTGTTTCCGACCTTATTGTTCAGCTTAATGATACATAATTTTGTTACGAAACAAGGAGCGTTTGCTGGTATTATCGCAGGTGTTGCCACGGTTACTTATGTGACAGTTTCAGGCACGACTGTCGGAACATTGTTCCCATTTTTGCCGCAAGCAATTAAGGACTTCAACGTTGGTATTATTGCCTTGATTATTAACTTAGTTGTCCTTACGGTTGTATCATTGGCAACAAGACCAGTGGCAGTATTAAAAACGAAATCTAATCAAGCATAATAACAGACCCCTCTTATCCTTATAAGAGGGGTGTTTACTGTTTTCACAACTAAAACGAATGACTATTTATTAAGCGCTTTTTTTGCAAGATTAACGTCATTTTGCAGCAGACTCTTTAAATCATAAGCTGGGTAATACCCCTTTTTATACATATAGTGGAATACTTCCTCGTGTGAATCAATCGCTTTGTTTATATGTGTTTTTAACACCTTTCTTAATTCAGGTGTAGCTGTTTCAGTAATGGCAACCGCATAATTTTTGACACTTGCTTTAAATAGACCAAGTAAATCTCCTGCCAGAAAAGGTGTTAATGCTTGATTTCGCAAGTCCTCTTCCTCGTCTTCCTCTCTCGGTGCTAACGGATAGAATTCAAGCAAGTCTTTTATATTAGCTGTTAAACCTTCAATAGCCTTTGTGTACAGCCTTTTTAGTTCTGGGTCTGTCACCGTTGGAAGTGCGAGTTTCAATTTCATTAATGCTACTGATTGTGATGCTGTTAATTCATGTATTTCTAATGTTTCATGCCATGCTAAATGCTGCGGACGTTCGTTATGTTCCATTCTCATGCTCCTCCTTAAATGACGCTTCCTCTTTTTTTAGTGTCAGATAGAAAAAAGAGGAGATCACTCACCTCTTTTATCGTGACTATCTTTGTGGATATTGCTTATGCCAGTCATCCCAATGACCTTGTGGATGATGGTAGCCTTTTTTCCATGAATCTTGCGGGTAGTATGGCTTATGCCAATCTTGGTGGGGTTTATGCCATCCGTATGGATAATCGTCATGAAAACCTTGATGATACCCTCCAGGATATTGATGATAACCGCCGTATGGATAGCCTTGTTGCTGCCAGCCACCAAACGGATAGTTCTGCTGACCTTGCTGCCAGCCGCCGTATGGATAGCTTTGTTGACCTTGCCCCCAAGGGAAATTAGGTTGATATGGTCCAAATTGCATGTAATCACCTTCCGTTGCGAGTTTTCTGTATAGGGTATGTCGGCTTGCTGTTAATGAGCTTATCTACTTTTTTTAAGAAGAAGCCCAATTATTAACTCTTATTAGAAAATTTTTATTTTTCAAGCTGTGCAACAATGGTATGATTGGCTATATAAAAAAAGAGAGTTAACGTTTAGCGGAAGAGAAGGAGGAAATATTTTGACAAAATATGATGCGATTATCATCGGTGCCGGTTCCATGGGGATGGCAGCAGGCTATTATTTAGCGGAACAAGGAAAAAAGACATTGTTAATTGATGCCTATGACCCTCCTCATGCACATGGAAGCCACCATGGCGAAACAAGAATTATCCGTCATGCATACGGGGAAGGTGCTGAGTATGTTCCTTTGGCGTTAAAAGCACAGGAGCTTTGGGGCGAGCTTGAAGAGGTATCAGGCAAGCAGCTGTTTTTGCAGACAGGTGTATTAAATGTCGGCAAAGCAGATTCACCATTTATGAAAAACATAATATATAGCGCGAAAACATATAACCTGCCAGTGGAAGTGCTGCAAGCAAGTGAAGTAATGGAGCGGTGGTCTGGCATTAAGCTACCGGCTGATTATATCGGCTGCTTTGAAAAATCGTCAGGAGTGCTTAAAAGCGAAACTTGTATTGAAGCATATAAAGAGCAGGCTATTAAAAAGGGAGCAGATCTTCTTACATATACAGAAGTACTAGAATTGCAGATGGATAATGGGAAGGCAATCGTAAAAACGGCAACCAATAACTATTATGGAGACGCTCTTATCATTTGCGGCGGCGCATCAGCAGGCAAGCTGTTAGCTACTCTAGGTTTAACGCTGCCATTAAAACCGACAAGGAAGACGTTTGCTTGGTTCCATGCTGATGAAGCCATTTATTCTAGTGAAAACTTTCCGGCCTTTTCCTTTGAAACGGAAAAAGGCATGTATTACGGCTTTCCAAGCATCGAACAAGCTGGTTTGAAAATAGGCAGACATGACGGCGGCGGTGTTGAAATACAACCAGGCCAGTCAATCAGCCCGTTTGGTGAGCTTGCCGAGGATGAGGGAGATGTAGGGCAGTTTCTTTCCACTTATATGCCATTAACAGATGAGCTGAAGTTTGGCAAAACTTGCACATATACATTGACACCTGATGAAGACTTTATAATTGATCTTCATCCTGATTACGCCAATGTCGCCATTGCGGCAGGTTTTTCAGGCCATGGCTTTAAATTCAGCAGTGTGGTCGGTAAAATTTTAAGTGACTTAGCAACAAAGGGGAAGACAGAATATAATATCTCACCTTTTTCTATTAAACGCTTCTCATAAAAAAAGCTGCCTCTAATGGCAGTTTTTTTATTGGCAAAACAGGAAGTAAAAAGCTTTACAAAGGACTTCATTTAATATATCTTTAATTCAAGATATATTAAATGAAGATAAAATCGAAGGAGAAACAAATCATGGCTGAATTTTTAGATCTAGTTAAATCACGACGCTCTGCGAGCAACTTTTTGGAAGGAAACCCGATTTCAACAGAAGAGTTAAATAGTATTTTTGAAACGGTTAAGCTAGCACCATCTGCTTTTAATTTACAGCATACAAGGTATATTGCCGTTATAGATGATGAGAA
This sequence comes from Niallia sp. MER 6, assembly GCF_023714395.1. NCBI lineage: Bacteria > Bacillati > Bacillota > Bacilli > Caryophanales > Bacillaceae > Niallia > Niallia sp. MER 6. The sequence continues at coordinate 82,097 of NZ_JAMAUK010000007.1, forward strand.
AAAAGCTGAAATAAGAAATGCCGCAAACGGTCAATACAAAGTAAAAAGCGCTGCTGCTGTTATATTGGTAGTTGGGAACAAACTTGCTTATAAACAAGCACCAGAAATCTATGAAGGTCTGCAGATGCTCGGAATTGTAAACAAGCAGGAATATGACCATTTAGTTCAGGATACAACTTCCTTTTATGAAGACAGAGGTGACACCTTCCAAAAAGAAGAAGCAATTCGTAATGCTTCACTTTCTGCCATGCTGTTTATGCTCGCAGCAAAGAATCAAGGCTGGGACACTTGCCCGATGATTGGATTTGATGACAAGCAGGTTCGTGAAATACTGCAGATTCCCGATCAGGAAGAGGTGGTGCTGATGATTACCATTGGCAAGGAGAAAACAGACAGCAGACAGCCGCGCGGATACCGAAAGCCAGTCCGTGAATTTGTAGACTATATTTAATAAGGTTTATGGATGAATGGCTACAGCTGTGCCAATAGGAGCAATGCTTGCTAATTCCTCCACATCCTTGTTTTGCATTCTAATACATCCTCTTGATACAGCTTTGCCAATGGAGCTAGGATCATTTGTACCATGGATACCATAATGCTCTTTAGAAAGACTCATCCACATTGTACCGAATGGACCTCCAGGATTCGGCGCTTTATTGATGATAACAAAATTGCCTACAGGTGTGCTAAACAGCATTCTGCCTACTGCAATCGGATACTGCTTTTGCAAAACACCGCCTCTAAACAAGCGCAATATTTTATTACCTATCGAAACATCTATTCGATAAGGAATACTCTCAGGGGACGGTAAGCCGGGTATGATGATTATTTGTCCGGGGAAGATGCTGTTTGGCTGGATTGTTGGGTTTGCTGTTAATATACTGGCTAATGGAATGCGATAGTCTTTTGAGATTTGGGTTAAAGTCTCCCCGGGCTTAACAATATGGTTCATCAATTTGCCTCCGTTTTTACGTCTTTTAAGGTACTATATGACTATCGTCAGGAAAAAATATATAGTCCCATGAAAAAAGCCAAGTTAACAAACGGCAATTTAGGCATTTGCCTATATCACTAAAAAAGAAGTTTGCATACTTTATGGGTGACATAAAAAAAGGAGAGTTGCCTATATGTACCCTTATGTAAATTACGCTTATCCACAAACTCAATATGATTACCAATACCCGCAAGGATATTACGAAGATCCGAACAGACAAATCCAGCTGTCACAGCTTTTTCAACAGCCACAGTGGAGACAGTTTGAGCGGAGGCTTAATCAGTTAGAAAGACGGATTGAAGCTCAGGATCGCCGTATTGATCAGCTGGAACGGAGAATAAATCAGCTAGAGCGGGAGAATAACCAGCAGCAAAGAGATATTGACCAGCTTGAGCGCAGTTTGCAAAGAGTTAATCAGCGCTTAAATGCATTGGAAAGATAAATATAACTAAGGAGCACAGCAGTTGCTCCTTAGTTATTGATTAGAATTTTTTTTGCTGTTTAGGGAATGTTAATATATCATAATTGACTTTTTGGAGGTAATTTAAAAATGACCGTTTATGTATATCAAACATTTTCACTCAAGCAAGATAAATTCAAAGAAGGATTGGAAAATTTGCGTGAGCTGAAAAAGTTTAGTAATGAAAATTACTCACACAAAGTAGAAATATTGACGCCTATCTCAGGCAATGATCATACATATGCCCTTTTAACGGAGTACGAAGGATTGGCTGAAATGGAATTGCAAGGCAAAAAGATGAATGAGGATGAAGACTATCAAAAGCTGATTGGTGAGTTCTTTTTGCAAAATATAGAACAAAACAGCATGCATACGCAAATCTACAGAGCAATGCCTGAAAAGAAGGAAAAAAAGGACAAGGATAAGGAATCAGAGTAAGCAAAGCCTAGTTCATATTAGTTGCATCAACAGATACACGTCCACTAGTATAAAAGTAGAAATAAAGGTTAATTAAAGGAGGAACAATACTATGGCAATCGAAAACCCAAGCAGGGAAGAAATCGGCAAACTATTAAAAAAGGCAAAAAAAATCGCAGTTGTCGGTTTAAGTGACAATCCAGAAAGAACTTCTTATATGATTGCAGAAGCCATGATGAAAGCAGGCTATAGCATCATCCCCGTCAATCCTACAGTAGATGAAGTTTTAGGAATGAAAGCATATAAAAGCCTGACAGATATTAAAGAACATGTTGATATTGTCAATGTATTTAGAAGATCTGAATTTCTTCCAGAAGTTGCGGCGGAATTTGAAAAAATCGATGCTGATGTTTTTTGGGCACAGCAAGGACTTGTTCATGAAGAAACTTTTCACTCTTTAAAAGATAAAGGCTATACGGTTATCATGGACCGCTGTATTAAAGTAGAACATGCTCTAACGAAATAACTATAAAATATGGATGCAATAAGGTAACTTGACCCTCATAAGAAGCGGTCTTAAAAGCACCTTATTTGCATCCGTTTTTTTATTTTCTCCCTGCGCTATTATGAGGATAGCCCGTCAGAGAAACGGTAGTTAGCGTTTTTTTTATAAGAAATATGTGTTAACATAATTAAGATGCATAAACGAAACCTATTAAAAAAAGCTTTTCTCTTTTAGCTTTCTTGGTTTAATATTGAATTTAATCGATTATTTTGTGAGTAACTCGATATATCAATATGCTTGTAGAAAAAATGCTGCTATTATATGATAAGAACAAACGTTCTGATTTTAGTATTTTTTTATCAAATGCATAAAATAGTGTGCTTCGTCCACTATAGATGGCAAAAAGATAAAGAAAAAATAATCCTGCAAACAAAGAGGATAAATGAAATTATAGACGAATACATAAACAATTGTTCGACATGCTACATAAAAAGATAATATGTCGTGTTTTTGAGGTGAAAGGGGTATGTCTGTGGCGAAAAATCAACAACCATTTGACTATAACGATGATGCCATACAGGTGCTGGAAGGACTGGAAGCTGTAAGAAAGCGTCCCGGTATGTATATAGGCAGCACAGATTCAAGAGGGTTGCATCATCTTGTATATGAAATAGTAGATAATGCTGTCGATGAAGCATTAGCCGGATTCGGTGAAGAAATCATTGTAAAAATCCATAAAGATAATTCTATCAGTGTACAGGATAAAGGAAGAGGACTTCCGACAGGGATGCACAAAATCGGCAAGCCGACACCTGAAGTAATCTTTACGATCCTGCACGCAGGCGGAAAGTTCGGACAAGGCGGATACAAGACGAGCGGCGGTCTGCATGGTGTAGGTGCGTCAGTTGTCAACGCCTTGAGCGAGTGGGTTGTCGTTAAAATAAAAAGAGACGGTTTTATCTATGAACAGCGTTTTGAAGATGGAGGAAAGCCAGTTACTACGCTTGAAAAGCTAGGCAAAACAAATCAAACTGGCACGACTATTCACTTTAAGCCGGATCCTTCCATCTTCTCTACAACTACTTATAATTTTGAAACGCTTTCAGAGAGGCTGAGAGAGTCAGCCTTTTTATTAAAAGGACTTAAAATCGAATTAATAGATGAGCGCAATGATGTCCATGCTGTCTTTCATTATGACAACGGAATTGAAGCTTTCGTTGAGTACTTGAATGAAGAGAAGGATACTCTGCACCCGGTTGTTAGCCTAGAAGGGGAAAGCAACGGGATTGAAGTAGAATTCGCTTTCCAATTTAATGACGGCTATTCAGAAAATGTTCTCTCCTTCGTTAACAACGTCCGCACAAAGGACGGCGGAACACATGAAGCGGGCAGCAAGACAGCAATGACGAGAATGTTTAATGAATATGCCCGCAAGGTCGGCCTGCTTAAGGATAAAGATAAGAACTTAGACGGATCAGACATACGAGAAGGTTTGTCTGCGATTGTTTCTGTCCGCGTACCGGAAAGCCTTCTGCAATTTGAAGGACAAACGAAAGGCAAGCTTGGTACAAGTGAAGCAAGAAGCGCTGTCGATGCAGTCGTTTCCGAGCATATTTCCTACTTCTTTGAGGAAAATCCTGATACGAGCACACTGCTAATCAAAAAAGCCATTAAAGCATACCAAGCAAGGGAAGCGGCGCGAAAGGCTCGGGAAGAGGCCAGAAGCGGCAAAAAAAGAAAGCGCGGCGAAACAGTGCTATCAGGCAAGCTGACACCGGCACAGTCAAAAAACCCGCAGAAAAACGAATTGTATCTAGTTGAAGGTGATTCTGCAGGCGGCTCTGCTAAACAAGGAAGAGACAGACGCTTCCAAGCCGTTCTGCCATTAAGAGGTAAGGTTATCAACACAGAAAAAGCAAAGCTGTCTGATATCTTTAAAAATGAAGAAATCAACACTATTATTCATGCGGTTGGAGCAGGTGTCGGAGCGGATTTCAATATCGATGATTCCAATTATGACAAAGTTATCATCATGACAGATGCTGATACGGATGGCGCGCATATTCAAGTGCTGCTGCTCACATTCTTCTATCGTTATATGAAGCCGCTTGTGGAAGCAGGAAAAGTGTATATCGCACTACCGCCGTTATACAAGGTAAGCAGAGGCTCAGGAAAAAAAGAGGTTATTGAGTATTCATGGAGCGACGATGACCTGCAGGACGCTATCAAAAAGGTCGGTAAGGGCTATGTGCTACAGCGTTATAAAGGATTAGGCGAGATGAATGCAGATCAGCTTTGGGATACAACGATGAATCCTGAAACAAGAACATTAATCCGTGTTAAGATCGATGATATCGCACGAGCGGAACGCCGCATCACAACACTGATGGGTGATAAGGTAGAACCTAGACGGAAATGGATTGAGTCAAATGTTGCGTTCGGACTCGAAGAGGAAGGCAATATATTAGAAAATGAAAATATTGTGGTTGCAGAGGAGGGGGATGAATCATGAGTTCAAGTTCAACGGAACAATTTCGTGATTTGCCTTTAGAGGACGTTCTCGGTGATCGCTTTGGACGTTATAGTAAATACATCATTCAAGAGCGGGCGCTGCCAGATGCCCGCGACGGCTTGAAGCCGGTTCAGCGTCGGATTTTATATGCGATGCATGTTGATGGTAATGTTCATGACAAGAACTTCAGAAAATCTGCGAAGACAGTCGGTAACGTTATCGGTAACTACCATCCTCACGGAGACAGCTCTGTGTACGAAGCGATGGTGCGGATGAGCCAGGAATGGAAGGTCAGAAATCTGCTAATTGAAATGCACGGTAATAACGGAAGTATTGATGGCGACCCTCCTGCGGCAATGCGTTATACAGAAGCAAGACTTTCTGCAATATCATCAGAACTGCTGAAGGATATTGATAAAAAAACGGTCGATTTCATTCCGAACTTTGATGACACATCAACAGAACCGACTGTTCTGCCGGCAAAGTTCCCGAACTTGCTTGTGAACGGTTCAACAGGGATTTCGGCTGGTTATGCAACAGACATTCCACCCCATCACTTAGGTGAGGTGATTGATGGTGTTATCGAAAGAATGGATAACCCAAAAGCAACCGTAGAAGATATCATGAAGCATATCAAGGGCCCTGATTTCCCAACAGGGGGCATTATTCAAGGGGTAGACGGTATTAAAAAAGCCTACGAAACAGGCAAAGGCAAAATTATTGTCAGAGGCAAAGCGGATATTGAAGATATTCGCGGCGGGAGACAGCAAATTGTCGTAACAGAAATACCTTATGAAATAAATAAAAGCAATCTAGTGAAGAAAATGGATGAAATCAGGCTTGATCGAAAAGTCGAAGGAATTTCTGAGGTCCGTGATGAAACAGACCGGACAGGCTTGCGCATTGTCATAGAGCTGAAGAAAGATGCAGACGCGTCTGGTATTCTCCATTATTTATACAAGAATACAGATCTGCAAATTACTTACAGCTTCAATATGGTTGCCATTCATAATAAACGTCCGAAGCTGATGGGCATTATTGAGCTATTGGATGCTTATATTGAGCATCAGAAGGATGTTGTGACAAAAAGGTCGCAATATGATCTGCAAAAAGCGAAAGAAAGACAGCATATCGTTGATGGTCTGATAAAGGCACTGTCTATTTTAGATGAAGTTATCTCCACAATCCGTGCGTCTAAGGATAAACGAGATGCGAAGGATAATTTAATTGCATCCTTCCAATTCTCTGAAGCTCAAGCGGAAGCGATTGTGTCCTTGCAGCTATACAGACTTACAAATACGGATATCACGGCGCTTACTGCAGAAGCAGAAGAACTGGCGAAGAAAATCGAAGAATGGACAGCGATTCTTTCCAGTGAGAAAAAACTTCTTGCTGTTATCAAAAAAGAGCTGAAAGATGTTAAAAAACGCTTTATTTCTGACAGAAGAACGGCGATTCAGGCTGAAATTGAGGAAATCAAAATCAACCTCGAAGTTCTTGTCGGCAGTGAGGATGTTATCGTAACAGTAACAAAAGAAGGCTATGTGAAGCGGACTAGCCAGCGCTCCTATGCGGCAAGTAATGGTCAGGACTTCGGCATGAAGGATTCAGACCGTATCTTAGCTAAATTGGATGTTAATACAACTGAAGTTGTATTGCTGTTTACGAATAAAGGAAATTATTTATATTGCCCAGTCCATGAGCTCCCAGATATCCGCTGGAAGGATCTTGGACAGCATATTTCTAACATTATTCCAATCGATAGAAATGAAAGCATTATTCATGCAATACCAGTTAAGAGCTTTGAGGAAGGCAAGTATTTGCTGTTCTTCACGAAAAATGGCATGGCGAAAAAGACCGAATTGACAAGCTATAAAGCACAGCGCTACAGCAAGCCTCTTGTTGCACTAAATCTGAAAGGGGAAGACGAGGTAGTCGATGTCGTAGTGACAGACGGCAATAAAGGTGTTATCATCGCCACTCATTTCGGCTATGCACTTCGCTTCCATGAAGAAGAAGTCAATATTGTCGGAGCAAGGGCAGCTGGTGTGAAAGGCATAAGCTTAAAAGAAGATGACTATGTTGTCTCCGGTCAAATCATTACGGATGAAGCCAATGAATCGGTTGTTATTATGACACAGCGTGGTTCTGTGAAGAAAATGAAGTTAGCAGAATTTGAGAATGGCGGTAGAGCGAAACGCGGCGTTGTGATGCTGAGAGAGCTTAAAGCTAATCCACATCGCATTGTCAGCATGTTTATTGCAGGTAAAGCAGATACCGTTCATCTGCAAACAGAAAAAGGACTAGTCGAAGAAGTGCAGGTGGAATCAATCCGATTCAATGACCGTTATTCAAACGGATCATTTGTCATTGATGAATCTGATGCAGGCAAAGTTATATTAGCTTGGTTAACAAAACCAGTAGAATCTTAAAAAGATAATCCTTCACCAAAATGGTGAAGGATTTTTTTCTTCCTCCTTTACATCTTTTTTCCATTATTGGAGATGATATTTACTAACAGGATTACGCCAGGAGGGATTAAATTGAGAAAAGAACTATTGTTCGCCTTCACCGCATTTTTTTTCATGTCACTAAGTGCGATCACAGGGGCCTACGCATTGGAAAATGAAGAGCAGGAAAAGAATGTGCTTCAAGAAACAAAAGACATAAATGGTGATGGAAAACAGGAAACTATTGGCTTAAACGGAATTCTTTCAGAGGAAGAGAATGACTTTTATACAAGACTAACGATTCAAATAACTGACAGCAAGGAGCAAAAGTCAGTACAGGAGGTAGATGGCGGATTCAACCCACAGTTAGAACTGATCGATTTGGATGGTGATGGAACGGATGAAATGTTCTTAACACTAGCTGAAAATGAACGAGGCAGCAAAAAGAGATTTGCGATTTATGATTACGACGGCACGAAGATAAGGGAAGCTTCCATTCCAGAATTACCTGTGATGACAAGCAGCTTTAAGGAAGATTATAAAGCAGAGCTAGTGATTGAAGGGATAAAAACCTATAATTTTGATTTATATGAGCGAAAAAATACATATGAACAATTAGGCTTATATCAAAATGGGCATTTGAATGAGTCTACAGAGCTGATTATCAGTCCGTTCTCCCAATTAAAGCCTTCGAGCTATAAACAAAAATTAACACTAGAAGGCAAGCAAATGATTAGCGGCATAGCACCTGTCGATAAAATAGCATATTTGGAGACAGTGTGGACGAACAAAGATAACACTTGGAAATTAGAAAAAATAAAAGTAAAAGAAATCAGCAAAAAATAACAGAGAACTGTTCATCCGAAAAGGGAGGGTGGATGAACAGTTTTTTATACGCAAAAAATAATCTTTCGAAACCCAAACTAATTTTTATGATAGTATATTATATATACATCTAATAAATTAGCAAGAAGGGATATAGAATGTCATTTTATCAAATGTTAGTGTCAGCTATTATTGGCGGAACACTTTTTCAATTGCTTCATCTGCCGTTAGCATGGCTTCTCGGAGCGATGATCGGCACAATAGCCTTTATTAAACTCACCAAGCAAACTCCAAAACTTCCTTTCTCCTTTCGCACTTATGCACTGATTCCAATCGGTTATACAATCGGAGAAAATTTCAATAAACAAACACTTATGGATATGGTTACACATCTGCCATCCATGCTGGTATTGACCATATGTTTAATCCTGTTCAGTCTGCTGCTTGCAGTTGTGACGAATAAACTCACACACAGCAACCTGAAATCAACGATTGCAGGCAGTATCCCTGGAGGATTAACACAAATGGTGGCGATCAGCTCAGAAATTAAGGGCATAGATCTTACTGTCGTAACTATCATTCAAGTCAGCCGTATCATGACAGTGGTTATGCTAGTTCCTTTTATCGTTTATAGTCCGATTTTCCATGCAGGAAGCACAGCAGTAGCAAGTGCAAATGCAGAAGGCGTAAACTGGCTGTTTCTGTTCTTTCTAGTCATTTCATATGCAGCTGGGGCAGTTGCAAAAAAATGCAAATTTCCAACTCCCTATATGCTAGGACCGCTTATCATCATTGCTGGTCTTTTGCTTATTGGCATGGATGTACCGGCAATTCCAGTGCCAGTCATTGCTGCAGCACAGGTAATGATGGGCATTGATTTAGGCATGCAGATGAAATTCGGCGAAATCGAGAATAAACCGCGATTCTTAGCCGTTTCAATTATTTCTTCGATCGTACTTGTTGGTTTTTCCTTCGTTCTGTCCGCCATTTTACTGGGGATAGAAGAGAATATATCGCTATTAACCGCATTTATCGGCCTTGCACCAGGAGGAATGGCGGAAATGGCCTTGCTCGGGCAGGCAGTTAAAGCCGATTTGACGATTATTACCACATATCAATTGTTCAGGCTTTTGTTTATATTATTTATAGTCCCGCTTATTATGAGGAAAGTTTTCCTGTTTGTGGAAAGAAGGCAGGCAGCAAAAGTAGTTATAAAATAGTTAACAGCAACTAGACATTAAAATTTATGTCTAGTTTTTTTGTTTATGAAAAGCGCTTTCATTATATAAAAAAGTGAATCAATAAGATTGCGTTTAAACATGTAATTTAACTAGAAAAATGAAATAAATGATGCAATGAATCTATGCTAAAGACAATATTATAGAAACAATTAAAATAAAAATAAATGATCAGCTAAAATTAAATTAAAATTTAGCACAAACAAACAATTATATATAAAAACAGTAGAAATAATTTAAGAAACTATAAGTAAAAATTTTTATTCTGTCTCACTATCTAAAGTATACTTTAATTTGAGACAGAATTTTTCATAATTGTAATTGCTTGTTATAATATATATTATGTAAACTAGAAAAAATAAAAAAAGAAAACTGGCTTTTCATTATTTTAAGATGCTTTTATATCTTCTCTTCTGGCATACTAATAACAATACAACTTTCACCAAGGAGTTTATACATGCTAATACATAAATTTCTACCTGCCATCAAAAGGCTTTCTGTTCATCAATCACTTACAAAACAAGATTTATTGACAGCTTCATTCCAAATTGGTGCTGAAAATGATCTTGTCATGTATTATGCACCACATAATGATTATGTAAACAAGCAAGCGATTATTATTATTGTCGGAATTACTCCTGGCTGGCTTCAAATGAAAAACGCTTATGAAGCTTTCCTTTCGTACGAACAAATGAGCTTAACGGAACAACTAAAGCTGACGAAGGAATATGCAAGCTTTAGTGGATCGATGCGCATCAATTTAATTAATATGCTCGATGAAATCGGACTGCAAACGGAACTAGGCTTAAGCAGTACTGCTGAGCTGTTTGCAGAAAAACGGAATTTGCTTCATACTACCTCCCTTCTTAAATATCCAGTATTTTATAAAGAGCAAAATTATACTGGCCATAATCCATCAATGACACATGCTAAGCTCCTTCATCCTTATATTAACACTGTGTTTCCGGAGGAATTACAGCAGCTGCCTCAGAGCTCTTTAATCATTCCGTTAGGAAAAAAGGTTGAGGAGATGATGAAGAAGCTAGTGTCAGCTAATAAGATTAAGCAGCCGTATCTTTCCGGCTTCCCTCACCCTTCTGGTGCAAATGGTCACCGTTTAAAGCAGCTTATACAGGAAAAAGCTAGACTCATGGAAGAGCTTGCTGGCTGGTCTGAGACTTTTAAAAAAGACAACAGCCGCTACTAATGCTAGCGGCTGTTGTCCTATGTTTACTATTTCCACGAATTGATCAGTAAGTCAGCATGCTTCGTTAAATTTTTTGCTGCCTCATCTGAAATATTTTTAGCTTTTACGCCCTTCTCTATCTGGTCCTTATATTTCTCCAATGCTTTAACTGCTTGCTTCTTATTGCTTTTTTCCTCGTGTTTTATAGCCTGCTTATAGCTGCTTTCTAACTGTCCGTACAGCTTGCCTGATAGTTCTCCCTTATCTTTATAATCCTTCATTAACTGACTAAGCAAAGCTTCTAAACCAGGTGTTGTGAACGTTGGCACTGGCACTTGTGACCAATCTGTATCACTTGCAAAATAGAAGCTAGTATAAGTAGGCTGATTATAGGTTGTGCTTTGTCTAGCTACACCTGTGCGGTATTGAACATCATGCATTAGTGTATAAAGCTTTCTGTCAGTCACTTCTGTGCTTTGATAGATTCTGATCGCAGAGCTGTCTGTTGTGCGGACTAGCAATTCCTCACGCCAGTCGCCAAATATGTCAGCTACAAGCGATGGATTCCCCTTTGTGCCATTATTCGTTCTCGTTCCTTCTAGTGTCAGAAGTCTGCCATTCTTCCAGTCTTCAATGGTCGGTGTCACTTCAAGAGCTCCGTCGACTATTTGAGTTGTCATATTGCCTGCCCATTTAATACTCATATTCGTACCTGGTCCAGCATCTCCGATTTTTTCTCCTTTTGCCGTATATAAGCCGACACCTGTGTTGGCCCATGTCTCAAGCCCAGGCTTTGTTGGATCGATATCACCAATCATCCCTCTGCCTGTATCTTTACCTGTATAACCGCCATAAATAACTTCACCTGTCTTAGCATCCCTTAAAGTGTAACCGTACGGTGCACTCGTTGCCCCTTCATGCACCATGTATATTTCCAAACCAGGACGCTCAGGATCGATATCGGTGACATGAAGAGCGTCACCGTGTCCGAGTCTTGCCGTTGTTCCAGGTGAAGCACTTCCTTCAGGCATTACATCTGTAGAGCTGTACAGTAAAGAGCCGTTATCGTCAATCGTTGCTCCCCCATAGACAATTTCCTGCTTGCCGTCTGAGTCCACATCAGCCATTTCCAGAGAATGGGCCCCTTGTGTTGTTAATGTGCCGAATTCTTTATTGGTGCCATCCTTGCCATGAGGACTGTCATTGAACGGGTTAGACATTGGTGTCCAGCCGGAGTCGACATCCCATTTCTTCTTCAAATGCTTCCCATCCCAGCTGTAGGAAACAAGCGTTGTTCTTGTATAATAGCCTCTAGCAAACACAGCATATGGCTTTTTACCGTCAAGATAAGCTACTCCAGCAAGAAAGCGGTCCACACGGTTGCCAGGCTCAATGCGCGCCATCGCATAATCGCCCCACATTAAGCCGTCATCATGGCGGTCTGTTTCATAATGGATGGTTTCCAATTCCTTCCCTGTAGCTCCTTCAAATACAGACAAATATTCAGGGCCTTCAAGAATGAACCCTTCAAAAGTCCTTAAATCATTACGTGTGCTTCTGCTTGGTGCGTAAACATCCATGAAATAATCAACAAGACTTTCTGCGTCCTGTTTTGATAGTGGATAACTGTATTTCTTTTCAATGCCAAAGGCCTCTTCTAAGCTTTTAGGCCAATTGCCATTAACAACTTCTTCATGCTGATGCCAGTTTCTAAACATTTTTACTAAATGATCATAATAATCTGCAGCACTCATGCGATAATCATCTTTATTGCTGTAGCCTGCCTTTATATCGCTTTTAGGCATCGTAATGTATTTTTCTGATGTAATATTGCCTTTTTTATCATAACGAATGACTTTCGTTCCCGGAGCAGTCTTAAACATTAACTCTGCTTTGCCGTCGCCATCAAAATCATACACCGACATTTGTGTATAATGCGCTCCTGCTCTTATGTTCACACCAAGGTCAATTCTGTACAGCAGCGTGCCATCCATCGTATAAGAGTCGATATACACATTGCCTGTATACCCTTTTTGAGAGACATCTTTAGAATTAGACGGATCCCATTTTACGAAATATTCATATTGCCCGTCGCCGTCGACATCACCCACACTCATATCATTGGCAGAATATGTGTATGTTTCGCCTGCAGGCGTTACCCCGTCCGCTGGTTTTTGCAAGGGAATATCATAAAACTGGTCAGCCCATGGACGGACTGAAGCACTTTCATCGACTTCTTTCCCGTTCACGACTGCCCTTACCTCATAAGCAGACGAAGCACTACCAGTTTTGTCGAGAAAATTGGTGCTGTCACTAACGGTTGCGATTTTTTTGTTATCGCGGTATACATGGAAGGATGCTCCCTTCATCCCATTTTTTGTGTAGCCTGTCACCTCTGTTCCTAAAAGTCTCCAGCTGAGGAAGTTGCCTTCAGAAGTTTGCGCTGCTGTTAAGCCTCTGTCTAAGTATTCTAATTGCACTTTAGAAGAAGTATCTGTAGATTTGTGAGCAAAAACACTGCTTGTATCAACAAAAAGCAGCGGCAGCACCGCTGCAGCACAAAGTGCCTTTCTCATATAAGAAGAACCTTTCCAAGACATAAGCTACACCTCTTTTTAATTTTTTTGTAAACCTTTTCATTTTATTTTAAAGGAAGAACCTTGCATACGAACAAGGCCCCCTATTAAAATCTATTACTGACAATCTTGCAAAAATTCTGCGAGACAAAGAATAGCTAAAGATTGACCATACGGCATCGCGGTAATTCGAATATCCTTATAAAACTGGAGCGTATCTCCCATTCCAGTGCCGACAGAAACTTTTTGCAGCACTCCCTCGCTGTTTATTTCTCCTCTGAGTGCTTCAATCGCCTTATAAGCAGTTTCTCTGTACATTTCAGACACATAGCCCTTATGAACAGCCTTTAAAATGCCATAGGCAAACCCTGCAGAAGCAGACGCTTCTAGATAAGAGCTGTTGTCATCAATTAACGTATGCCACAGCCCACCCTCATTTTGCCAATGGTGCAATGCTTCAATTTGTCTTTGTAAAGTCTCTTGAAGAAAGGATGAGAAAAAGTCATCTTCCTGCAGCCCGAGAATATCAATTAATTCTGGGATAGCAATGGTGATCCAGCAGTTTCCCCTTCCCCACAGCGCTTCTGCATAATGATGATTGCCCTCAAACGTCCATCCGTGAAACCAAAGACCAGTTCGTCTGTCTGCTAAGTATTTAATATGAATGAGAAATTGCTTTTTTGCTTCCTCGATATAATCTTGTCTGTTTAAGAGCATGCCGATTTTCGCAAGGGGCAGCACGGTCATCATCAGCGTATCATCCCAAAGCTGATTTTTGTTTTCAGGCCCGTATGTCATATGCTGCAGTCCATCTTCCTTCGTCCGCGGCATCTCCTTCATGACCCAATCAGCCCATTCTTGCAAATGAGGCAAGTAGTCTTGATTTTTCGTATCTTCATATAAACAAGCAAGTGTTAATAGTGGTGCCATCGTATTGACGTTTTTCGGCGGTACTCCCTCTGTGAATCTTGCAGTAAACCAGTCATGAATAATCTGCAATGCTTTTTCGTCACTAGTCAGCTTCCAATATTGATAGATACCATATAAGCCGACTCCCTGCGGCCAATTCCAAACATGCCAGCTTTTATCATCAACGATTAATCCATCGAAATTCAGTAAATATTCACCAGTATCATCCTGTATTTTCGTTAAATTGTTCATTAACAGCTGGATTGTTTCTGTCACCTGTTTTTTATCTGCTGCTGTAATATTTGCCATTTGACCATCTCCTTTACTGATTTTGCTGCAAAATGCCCATTTCCTCAAATAATGCTGCTGCCTGTTCATAAGGAATGGCTGCAACCAATGGATCTTGAATAAAGGCATTAAAGAGGAGCTGATTGTCCATTGTTAACACCGCCTTTAGGACTGCTTCTTGGTTATGAACATGCCTGTTAACCATATTGGCAACATCAAGTGGCAGGTCTTTTGTTAAAACAGGCTGGACGCTGTTTCTGCGGATTAGAGCATTTGTTTCGACGATAGCATGATTAGGCAGATTTGGAATTTGACCTAGATTCGGAAAGTTGACGTTTGTCACTAGTTCCTCCAATCCAAGCAAAGCAAGGAGAATTTCCACCCCTTCTTCACCAGACGGCTCTAGGACGACTTTTGTATCACCAGTAAAAGCTTGTTCATTTTCGGTTATTTTCCGTGCTTGGTCTTTTACGCGAAAATCGACAGACGTTAAATGGAACTTCCAGTCATGAACTGTTTCAGGATTCTTTAAATAAACAGGCGGCATAAATTCGGCAAGATGACGATCGCCTGCTGCTGCAATAAGTCCGTATTTTTTAAATAAGTCAAATTTCACACGATTGCTTGAGCTGAATACACTTTCCTCCCATTTTCCTTGTTCTTTTTCGTATCCTGTTTCGGCATACTTCTCAGCAAACTGCTTATATAGGGGGAATAAGTCAATATTTTGATAAGCGGCCTCATTAAGCCATGTAAAGTGATTGATGCCTGTTACACTCACTTGGATGTCTTTGCGGTTTTTCACGTTAACATTTAGCATTTCACCAACCATATCTGCTAGCAAATGCTGTGTTTCAAACACTTCATGGCAGCAGCCGATCGCTTTAATTGCTGGAAACACCTCATATAAAGTGCGGGTGCATAAGCTCATCGGGTTTGTATAATTGATTACCCAAGCATCCGGACAATGCTTACGTATTTCGGCTGCGATTTCCACAAACATTGGAATCGTTCTGACAGCGCGTCTAATACCGCCTGGTCCAACCGTGTCCCCAACAGACTGGTATATTCCGTACTTCTCTGGAAGGTGAACATCCTTTGCCATATCTTCAAAAGTCCCTGGCAGGATTGAGATAATCACGAAATCTGCTCCCGTAAGAGCTTCCTCGATTGCAGGTACTGCTTCGTACTTCCATTTGCCAGTTGCATCAGGATGATTCGTTATATAGGTGCCGATTTTTTCATTTGTTTTTGCAGCTTCGAGATTAAGATCATAAAGGGCCACTGTTCCTGATATTCTTGACTCGAGGGCAAGATCATACATCAATCTTCTGGCCCAGCCTTGCGAGCCTCCGCCAATATAGGCTATTTTAATATCATCGGCCTGTAGTTTATCCATTTGTAATTCCTCCTTTAATACAATTGCAGAATTCGATATTCATAGTTTCCGAGCTTCCATTCACCTGCAAGTATTTCCTCTTGTGTAAGGCAGTCGACTGCTTTTTGAGGAATGCTGACAGTCCCTCCGTTGCCGTCCATATTGACAATAACCCAATATTTTTTGCCATTCTGGTCTCTTGGAGCGATAATTGTTCCTTCTGAAGCGGTTATCTCTTGCTGTACTCCAGCGAGGCCTGCATATGTTGTGATGATTTCTGTCAGCATCCTACTCCCCGCATCACCGAGCGGCAAGGAACCGAGCATCACTATCATGCCTTTGCCGAGTTGTCTTTCTGTCAAAAAAGCTTTCCCTGAAACTAGCCCGCCCTTTATAACACCGACAGCCTTTGCTTCCTGTACATCAAAAACAGAGCTCCACAGCCCTAGTGGCGCAGTATGACCGAAGGCTTCTCCAATAGAACCAGTATCTTCAATCGGGAAGGTGAAGGCTGTCTCTACTCCTGCCAGCTTCTCAAGACTTCCTAAAGCTGCATCTGTATGTATCGTATGATGCTCTGTTCTGCCGCCGCTCAACGGGCCGACAATCCATATACCTCCCGCTTCAACAAATGCTTGTGCTTTCTTTATAAATTCATCTGAGAGATGATGAACAAAAGGAGTAACCAACAGTTTATAGCCGTCCAGCTCAGCTCCTTCCGGCAAAAGGTCGCGGTGGAGGCCTGATGCTAAAATATACTTGTAGAAATCCGTGATTAATTCCTTATAGTGCAAGCCTTTATGCGGTTCTGTGTTGAAGAATATCTTGGCTTTATCGGAATAAGTAAGCGCAATTTCTGCCTGCATTGGGGATGTTTCTGTCAAGATTGGTTCAATGGTGCGCCTTGCCGTTTCTGTTTCTAAAACTTCTTCATACCCGACCGTTGGTTTCCCCCAGGCGCTGATGACAGAACCATGGGGCTGTTCGCAGCCTGCTCTTTGCTGACGCCACAACCAATAGCAGAAAGCTTCTCCGCCTAATGCGTAGGCAGCCACTGCTTCTGCTTTTAAATAACCTTTTGGGTGGGGCTTCGCATAGCTTTCAAGCGATGCACTGTAGGAGGGACTTGTTTCCATAATCCAAAACTCCTTGCCTTTTTTCAGGTTTCGCCATAGATCACAATTGAACAAATATGAGTAATACAAATTGGCTGGCGCATATGTGTCAAAGGAAGCAAAATCAAGATTTTGAAAGAGGCGTTCATTGTCGACAGCGAACATGACGGTGCTGTTATGGGTGATTGGTGCTTGTGAATGCTCGCGGATAATTGCTGCTTGTTCTTCTGCAAATTCGGCAATTGCTTCCGTTGAGAAGATTTGATACATCGTCTTTAATGATGAATTATGCAAAAATGGCACGGGTCCAGGCTGCGGAACTTGGGCAAAGCTGTGATAATACTCACTCCAAACATGTGTTCCCCAATCGTGATTTAAGCACTCAATCGAACCATAGCGCTGCTTAAGCCACTGATGCCAAAGCTGTCTGCAACTGTCACACATACATTCTGCTACATGGCATTTAAACTCATTATCAAGCTGCCAGCCGATCAGCCCAGGCATCCCGCCAAGTGCTTCTGCGATTTTCTTTGTGAGAATGGCTGCTCGTTGTCTGAAGTATGGATTATTGGTGCAAACATGCTGGCGAGAGCCATGAATCATTGTTTGCCCATTTTGATCGACATACATGCGCTCAGGGTGTTCATAAGACATCCAAATCGGCGGTGTTGCAGTCGGTGTACACATTACCGTCTCAATACCATTGTCATACAGACGTGCAATGATGTTTTGAAAGAAACTCAAGTCAATTGCTCCTTCGGTCGGCTCCATTTTTGACCAAGCAAATTCACCGATTCGAACGACATTGATGCCAGCTTCTTTCATAAGCACAATATCTTCTGCTATCGTCTTTTCATCCCAAAGCTCTGGGTAATAAGCCGCGCCATGATACAGTTTTTTCGCCATCTTAGCTATCTCTCCAATCTAATCTCCGTCTTTTTAATGAAGTTTTTAAGCTCCAGCGGTAATTCCATGATACCCTCTATAAGGAGTCTGCATATTTCCACAGCACCTGACGAGTGAAAATGCGTGTCATCTTGCAACCCGCTTGGATAATTTGGATGCTCGCCTGCAGTCAGCCAGACAAATAGTTCCTTTGACGCTTCTGGACCGAGAGATTCATACAGTCCTTTCGTTTTAACATGCATATCAATCAAAGGAACCGCTAATCTTTTCGCCAAATGCCGCATAGCGTCTGGATAATCCCCCAGCGTATCAAGCAGTGTTCCATCTTCGCTGAACTTCCGTCTGTTTACAGATGTTAAAAACACCGGAAACGCGTTCTTCGTATGTGCCAAGGCCGCATATTCGGCCAGACAAGCCTGATAAGAGGTATATGGCTCGGTTCCATATGACTTTTGATCATTATGGCCGAACTGAATAAATAAGTAATCACCAGGCTGTATTCTGTCTTGAATGGAAAGAAGCCTGCCTTCCTCTATGAAGCTATTAGAGCTTCTGCCACCCATCGCTTCATTGCAGACTTCGATTTCCTCTGTAAAAAAATCCTGCAGCATTTGTCCCCAGCCTGCCATCGGGGCTTCAAATGCTGGACAGGTGGCTGCTGTTGAGTCACCTGCTATAAACAAGCGGATACTCTTATCCTTCACGCTTTGCTGCCTCCTATTTTTAAGAGATTCAAACTACTCCGATTTTATGCGTAAACACGATTCGTGCTTTTTATTAACTGGGAAAGGTACACAAGTGCAAGGCCTTGTCCCCAGCCATGGATCCGTTTGAACGGTACTCCTTTGTAGCCGTCTATATCATCCATAACAGCAGTTCCTGCAGAGACATTCATTACCTTTCCGTCTTCTGTTATGTGTTCTAGGATGGATGCAATTGATTTCTGTGTGTATTTGTTATAAAGAGACCCTCGTGACAAAAGCGCTGCTGCAATACCACAGCTGCCTGACACTTCTAAATAAGAGGTGCTGTCTGTCAAAACGGTGTGCCACAAACCTGATTTATCATCCTGCAGTCTTGCTAACGCACTCAGCTGGTCCCTTAAAGAGCCGTCAATGATCATAAAGGATGGATGTGTCACATCAATTAGTTCAAGCGCTCTAGCCATCGTCAGAGCGGCCCAGCCATTACCTCGGCCCCAATAAATACTGGACATATGGTTTTTCGCCATATTATCCCAACCATGGTAATAAAGATCAGTAACTGGATCTTGAAGCAGTTCTTCATGACCATGAAACTGCTTAAGCCCATCCTCGAAATATTCCTTGTTTTCTGTTAGCTTGCCAATCCGCAGCAGGAAAAGTCCAGCCATCATCATCGTATCGACCCATGCTTGTTCATGGAACACATACGTAGTCGAATTCACAGTATGCTGGAGAATTCCGTCACCGAAGCGCTCCGCGTCATTCCTCAAGTATTCTGCTAGTTGGATCGCTGTGTCTAAATAGCGTTGATCATTTGTGCCGGCATATAAGCTCAGCAGAGCATGACCCATGGAAACACCGTTAACAGACAGCTTAGGTAATCCATCCTCTAATCTTTCGTCCATCCAGTTTTTCAATAAATGAAGATATTCCTCCTTGCCAGTTACCTCATATGCTTCGGCCACTCCATAAAAGGCAACTCCTCCTGGCCAATCCCAATTAAAGTCCATTTGAAACGTCTTATTCACTACAGCATCTATCGCATCAAGAATGCTGCTTTCATCAAAAACAAGTGCTGGCATAATTTCACTCCTTCCATTATTTCAATCCGCTTGTGCTGATACCTTCAACAATATACTTTTGGAACAAGAAGAAAATAAGTACTACAGGCAGCAGGGACACAACACTCATAGCAAACATTCCGCCCCAGTTGGAGGCTGTTTCCGAATCTAGGAAAAGCTTTAAGGCAAGTGACACAGGATATTTCTCTGGACTGTTTAAATACAGAACAGGATTGATTAAGTCTTCCCATTTCCAGTAAAAAGAGAAGATACCTGCAGTCGCCAGAGCTGGTGTGATTAACGGCAAAATAATGCGGTAGAAAATGCTGAATCTTCCGCAGCCATCGATTCTTGCAGCTTCATCAAGCTCCATCGGGATATTGCGGATAAACTGGACCATTAAGAAGATAAAGAATGCATGCCCGAAATACTGAGGAACAACAATCGGCTTAATAGAATTGAGCCAGCCTAACTTCGCAAAAATAATATATTGCGGAATCATGATAATTTCGTGTGGAAGCATCATCGTTACCATCATGCAAGCAAACCAAAATGCCTTCCATTTAAATTGAATTCTGGCAAAACCGTAGGCTATCAATGCGGATGATGCAACCGCTCCGATTGTAGATAATACAACAATCACAAGGGAGTTTTTAATAAATACGCCAAAAGACTGTCCGGCAATCCCTTCCCAACCTGCTGCGTAATTGCTTAAAATAAACGGTTTTGGTATTAGAGAATGGGCGGTGATGAACACTTGTGAGCTTTCTTTAAAGGAGCTCATTAACAGCCAGATAATCGGATATAGCATCACCAAGGCGAATCCGCCTGTTACAAGATGGTAAATCCACTTTTTTGCCTTCAAACGAGGATTTTTATATGATACACCCGTATTTGGCATTAGCGGGCCTGTATCTTTAGTGGCGGTTTTCATGTAAATCAATCCTCCTTCGATTCGTAATGAACCCAAAATTTAGACGTTTTGAATAAGATCAGCGTCAAAATACCGACGATAACGAGAAGCACCCATGCCATGGCAGAGGCATAGCCCATCTGGAAGAAATTGAACGCTTTTTGGAATATATACAGGGAATACAGAAGCGTGCCATCAAGCGGTCCGCCTTCCCCTTTTGTGATAATATACGCTGGGGTGAATGTCATAAAGGCTGAAATAGTCTGCATTACTAGGTTAAAGAATATTATCGGACTTAACAGCGGCAAGGTGATTTTAAAGAAAACTTGAAATCTGTTGGCGCCGTCAACATTCGCTGCTTCATGGTAGGAAGGCGGTATGTTTTTCAAGCCTGCCAAAAATATCAGCATGGATGAGCCGAATTGCCAGATCGCAAGAAAAATCAATGTCCATAACGCTTTAGTCGGATCTTGATACCAAAGGATTTTTTTATCGATTCCAAAGAAAAACAACAAGGCATTCAATGTACCTTCATTGCCGAAAATATTTCTCCACATGATTGCTACAGCAACGCTTCCGCCAATGATGGAAGGCAAGTAGAACAATGTTCGGTACAGACCGACTGCTCTGGATGCTTTATTCAAAAGCATTGCCACAATTAACGCGAATATCAGTCTGAGCGGTACTCCTGCAAACACATACGTAAAGGTTACCTTCAACGATTGCCAAAACTTATCATCACCTGTGAACATTTCCTTGAAATTATCGAGACCAACCCACACAGGGGTGGAAAATAAATCGTAGCTTGTAAAGGATAAGTACAAGGAAACGGCCATTGGGATGATGGTAAATGCCATAAAACCGATGATGAATGGGGATATAAATGCATAGCCTGCTAAATTTTCACTTAACTGCCGCTTTTTCATGCCGTTCAACTCCTCTGCGGGCCTTTAAGAAACTAAAAGGAGGAAAAGCTTTCCTCCTTTCTAGTTTTACTTGTTTCTGCCCAAAATTTCTTCAGCTTGTGCTCGGAACGTTTTTGCGCCTTCTTCTGGTGTAATTTTCTTAAACAGAATTTGTTCTGAAACATCCTTCAATGCTTTCATTACTTCCGCACTTCCAAGTGGATCAGGAGGATCTGCCTGGCTTGCATTCTGTGAAGCTCTTTCCACATATTCGAAGATTTTCGTTTCTTCTTCTGTTAATTCAGGCTTGATGGCTTCAATAACCTTAGAAGAAACTGGAACACCTCTGTCGCCTTTAATCAATTTGTTTGCCTCAACATCGTTTACAAAGAAATCAATGAATTTCGCAGCTTCTTTTTTATGCTCAGAGCTTTTTGGAACAGAGAAATACATACTTGGCTTTAAGAATAAAGCTGTTTCTGCTGATTGCTCTGGCGGAAGATTAAGAGTAAGCGGAGAGTCTGTCAATTGAGCAAACCCTAAATATTGGTTAGACCAGTTCCAAGTCATCGCAGCATTGCCTTTTACGATAAAGTCATCCTCAAGTCCTTTAACCTGTGCTTGAACATCAGGTGTTGGGAATGCGTTATTAGCAAGGAGCTCAAGCTGTAAGTTAAAGTAATCTACAAATAACTTGTCATCTGTATAAGCTAATCCGTTGCCTTCTTGGTTATAGAAGCGCTCTCCCTGTGTTCTTAAATAGTAAGGGAAAAATACGTCTGCCGGGTTCATCCCGTTCGTACCGTACTTGTCTGTTGATTTTTGAACATCTGTTGCCATCTGCACGAAGTCTTCCCAAGTCCAATTTTCATCATTCAGGTCAACACCAGAGCTTTTAAGCATGTCATCATTTGTAATAACAGACAGAACATTGGAGCCTAAATTAAAACCGTACATGCTATCGCCGATTTTACCGCCTGATAAAGTATTTTCATCAATCGAGCTCACATCAATGCTTCCATCCTCCGTATATTTTGTTAAGTCTTCCAGCTGGCCTTTTTCCCCGTATTGGGAAAGATAGGCTGTATCCATCTGAATAATGTCAGGAAGCTGGTTGGCAGCTGCCATAGGTGCTAGCTTCTTCCAATAATCATCAAAGTTGGCGAACTCTGCTTCAATTTCAACATTCGGATTCGCCTTCTCATACATTTCAATTACCTTCATTGTGTAATCATGCCTTGGCTGTCCGCCCCACCATGCTACACGCAAAGTAATTTTTTCATCTTTGCCTCCTGAAGTCTCTTTGCCGCTAGAACTGCAGGCTGCTAAAGAAAAAAGTAAAAGAAAACTTAAAGTGATAAGGCCTAGCTTTTTCATATATTGCCCTCCTTTATTGAAAGTGCTTACATCCTTAATTTAATGCATTTTTACTTTCTCTGTAATGGAAAAAACAGATATGAATGTGCAAAAAACAGATATAAATAAAACGCTTTCAAACAAGGTTTTGAGCTTTGCGATAATCTGACGGTGTATAACCGGTATACTTTTTAAACACTTGGCTGAAATATTGCGGATTATCCCCAAACCCTATCATATCTGCCAATGTCACCATTTTGACATCATCATTTTCCGTTATATAAGCGATTGCTTTTTCAATTCTCCATTTCGTCAAATAAGCAGAAAAGCGCTCCCCTGTTTCTTGTTTAAATAATTTTCCAAGATAGTCAGGGTTCATATACAGCATCTCATTTGCGACCAGCTTTAAGGATAGATCTGGATTGGAAAAATGGGTTTCAATTATATCAATCACCTTGCTGATTACAGATGATTGCTTTGTCACAAGCCGCGCACTATATATTTCCGACAGCTGTGCTGCACAATCCTTCAGATAATCCTTCATCTGCTGAACAGTCTCCATTGCCAGCAATTCTGTTGTACCAGTATGCAAGTCTAGCTCTTCGTCTTTATCGGCTTTAATTATTTCCTTATAAAGCTGAATACAATGAGATTTTGTCCGGTGGATGCCAAGCCGTTGATTCGCCATAGTGGCAAACAGACTGTCAAGCACACCTAGTGCCTCCTCTTTGTTTCCAGACTTGATTCTTAAAGTTATTTCCTGCTCATCCAAGGAAAACGGTTCGCTACATGTTTGATTTCTAACAGGTGTAATATTGGCAGCTGTAATCAGCTTGCCTGTGCCGATATAGAATTTATGTCCGATAAATTCGCAAGTTTGCTTATACAGTTTCTTTATTTCTTTGAGAGCGCCAGATTCGCTTAATGCAGCAGTTGTTTGCACATTGTATTTCGAAGAAAACTGGGACTGTATGTCTGTCACAAGATGTATAACATCCTGCCTTGATTCCACTACAATGATGGCCTGTTTCCCGATAACTGTTGACAGCACAAGTTCAGGCACAAGCTCTGCAGCCATTTCTGCAAGGTAGGTTAAATATTCATTAGAATCCTCGCCCTCCACTTCCAAAAGAGCAAGCATGACTTGCTTATGTCTGTCTTTTATGTCAAATAAGTGTTCATACCGCGTAAAATCACGATTAATCTCTTTGCCTGCAAAAAGCTCTGTTAACAGCTGTGCCTTCATATATGGCTGAATTTTCTCTAAATTCTCTTCGAGAAGGAGGAATTTTTTATTCTGCTGTTTTTTTGCCTCCAATTCCTTAATGATGTCTTGCAAGGCAGCAGTGATTTTCTCTTCATTGCAAGGTTTGAGCAAGTAGTTTTTGACACCATATTGCATTGCCTGTCTTGCATATTCAAATTCTCCAAAGCCTGACAAGAGAATAAAGCTTGTAGCAGGAAACTCTTCATACACTTTTTTAGCTAAGGCAATACCATCCATTCCTGGCATCTTTATATCACTGATTACGATATCCGGTTGATGTAAGACAATTTTTTCAT
Source organism: Niallia sp. MER 6 (assembly GCF_023714395.1). Lineage (NCBI taxonomy): Bacteria > Bacillati > Bacillota > Bacilli > Caryophanales > Bacillaceae > Niallia > Niallia sp. MER 6. Next base: position 106,358 of record NZ_JAMAUK010000007.1, read on the forward strand.
ACGCATCGACGCCATTTCGCGCCGTAGCCACAAGCTCTGTATGGAGCATGCTCCAGTTGATGACGCTTGAAATTCCTTCCACGATAATTCTTTCATCATCAGCCAGCAATACTTTATAGGTCATCTGATACCACCCCTTTGAATTGGTAAAATGACTGTTACAGCTGTGCCTTTTCCAGCGAGATTCTCAATTTCCAAACCATATTGCTCACCAAAACCGAGCTTTATGCGCTGATCAATATTATTTAGGCCAATCCCGGTTCCTTTTGGTTTAATAATGCCTTTTTTTATGTATAGTAGTGTATTTGGATCAATACCAGGTCCGTTATCCTCCACTCGGATATACAGTAATTGTTCAGTCTCTACTGCTGATAGTTTAATAGTAGAGACATCAAGAGCAGGCTCCACTGCGTGCTGAAAAGAATTTTCTAAAAGCGGCTGAAGTGTCAGTTTCGGGATATGATGGTGCAGCACAGAAGCAGGTATATCCATTTGAAAATCAAGCCGATCGGCAAACCGATAGTTTTGAATCGTCAAATAGCTTTGGACAATGTCCAGCTCCTTTTCCACTGTAATAATATCTTCATTAAAATTAATAGAATTACGCATGAGATGGCCAAGTGCTTCCACCATGCTGGAGATTTGCTGCTGCTTATTCGTTTTCGCCAGCCAGTTGACCGATTCTAACGTATTGTATAGAAAATGCGGATTAATTTGTGCTTGCAGTGCTTTGAACTCGGTTTCTTTGACTAACAGCTGTTTAGAGAAATTTTCCTTGATCAATTCATCAATACGCTGAACCATTGTCTTAAAATTTTGATATAGCGTTCCAACCTCATCCTCTGGCATTTCATCTACCTTAAGTGATTGCACAGCTAAAAAGTTACCTTTTTGCACCTCCTGCATGGTGGAGGCCAGCTCCTCGATCGGATTGGTAATTCTCTTTAAAAATCCAAAACCAATTGAAATCAGCAGGATAAATAAAAACGTGAATAATAGCACCATCGAGTATTTGACTGCTGTAATTTTGGAAAACATCGCATGAAAGGGGATGATATTCCAATATGTCCAGTCCTCAAAATTTGTGGCAATATGATTTACGAAATATCTTTCGCCGTTTATTTTCTCAATACCATAGCCTTGCCCCTTCTTTGTGATGAAATCAAAATCACCTAAGTCATGGGTACCCTTTTGTGAGTAAAAAACTTGGCTGCTGTTAGAGATAACGATATTACCGCCGACCTCTCCTTGTGTAAGCGGCAGACCGGCAACGATTTTATCAAGGTTGACCCGAATCATCAGCTTGCCAATTCTGTCAAAGTTTAAATTCTCATACGAGCGCAGCAGGCGTACAGAAGTTAAAAATTCATCCACACCGTCTATTTCCATCCAATAATTTTTGCCTTCATACCTGTCAGCGCTGTACATAGCAATGCGCTTTTCCTTTTCGCCAAGCGGTTTAGAGCTTGAGCCCGCTAAGAATTCTCTCCCTGAAGAATCATAAAGATAGATAGAATGGATATACCTTTCCGAGCCGACGTAATTGGCTAACTCCTCCTCCAGCTTTTGCTCGAGCCGGTAAATATCATAGCCAGTAACCTCTCCCTGCAGCTCCAGCAAAGCTGATTGTATTTGCGGATCAACGGCAATATTAAAGCTTACCTCCTCGATGCGTTCCAGCTCTTCTTCAATGGTATTGGATGACATCATTAATACCTGTGATGATTTTGCATATATTTGTTCATCATATAGGCTGAAAGCATATTGGAGACAAATTAATACGAGCGCAAGAGTAACGACCATAAGAAGTGTGATGCGAATAAAGAGCTTTCCATTCAGTTTCGTATTTTGATAAATTGTGATGATTGATGCCCATGTTTTTCTCATAGAACGAAAGTACTCCTTTATTGTCTTATCTCCTTTACTGCAAGACTTGTTCCTTAGCTGTACCTTTGTCCATGCTGCTAAATGCCTTCATAGCAAAAGCAGTGACAACCAATGCAAATAAGCTTCCACTGAAAAATATAATCACCGTTACGTGGATCAGACTGATTAAAATGGCACCAACTGCTCCTGCCAACATTCCAATCGTGTAAAATGGTCTAGAAAAGCCAATTAGAACTGCATACTTAAATGTTTTTGATAACGGAATATCATAGTGTACGTACACGGGAAACACCATTAAGAACACAATGGTAAAAATGAGCAGCAGAATCATAAAAATTAACGCAAAAACGGATGTTTCTTGGCCCATCCAGCCGAATATAACAAAATCAACATAAAAAACAGCCATTACCGTTAATAAAATCCAGCTTAATTTATTGGCGCGCCAGAATTCCCGCTTATAAGCATGCATAAATGTGCGATAAACAGGTATATCCGTGTGCCCTTGCAGCCATTTTCGCGTGACCGTATACATAGCAACCGTTGATGGTCCAATTCCAAATACAATGAACCCGACAGCAGTAAAGAATGCCCATAATAAATTTAGATAGGCAAGCCTTGTCACCCATTCACAAAAACGATAGATACCATTTGTGACGAAATGATACATAGTAATCCCTCCATCATCCATCTTATTTATTTAAGCGCTTTCATTCCTCCTTTTAGTTTAATGAATTATGACCGTCAAGAAGTGCAAAAAAACAGACATTCATGTTTAATAATCAGTGATTTGCTAACAGAAAGCCTGGCCGATTTACTTTACTGTCTGCTATTATTATAAAGCACTTCTCCCAGTATTTGAAAGATACTAGCAAATAATAAGGAAATTCTACCATAAAATAGTTATCCTTTTTAAAAACCAGAAGACTAGAAGCAAACATTTGTTTATAAAAAACGATGCCTGCATCATCTATGCAGTGCATCGTTTTTTATTTGAACCATCCTTTTCGCTTAAACCAAAGGATCATGATGACCCCTAAAACAATCATAAAAGTTAGGGAAAACAAATAGCCATAGCGCCAAGACAGCTCAGGCATATGTTCAAAATTCATGCCGTATATCCCAGCGATAAAAGTAAGCGGCGAAAAAATCGAAGTGATGATTGTCAGCACTTTCATGACATTATTCGTCTGATGGGAATTAAGAGATAAATAGCTGTCTCTAATATCTGCTGTGATTTCACGGTTGGACATAACCATTTCCGACAGCTTAAGCAGATGATCATATATATCGGAGAAATACTCCCTTCTCGCATTGATTCCCTTCAGATGATGGGAGTTGAGCATGCGATACAGCAAATCACGCATCGGATGGACAGTATGCCGTAAGTTTAAGAGGGAATATCTTGCATCAAAAAGCTCTTCCATTAAGGCATTCATTGATTTATTCTGGGTATTATCTTCTATTTTGTCTAAGTCATCCTCTAAACTATAGAGGAGAGGAAAATAGTTATCGACTATTTTATCAAGGATTTGATAAAACACATAATAGGTGTCCCATTTTTCTATTTTCTTGTGAGAAAGAAGGATTGTCCACACTTGAGATACTTCGATTGCAGGTGAAGAATGAAAGGTGACGATAAAATTATCTCCCACAAAAAAATCTAATTCCTCCTTCATGAGTTCACCCTCTTCTTTGCGAAGAATATGTGTTACATAGAAGGCGTGATTGTCATAATAGTCAAGCTTCGGACGCTGGAGCCGGTGGACACAGTCCTCGACCGCCAGTGGGTGAAAATGAAAGACATCAATCAGTTTGGTAATTTCCTCTTCTGTCGGACCGTTAAAGTCGACCCAATACCATTTATATGCGGATATATTTAAGTCATTGATAGAAACATTCAGATCCAATCGATTATCTTCAGTAACGCCAATGATTTGAATCACCTAAAAACAGCCCCTTTTAGTCTAGCTTCCTTTTGCGTATCTTTCCCAACCATCCCTTTTCTTACTATAACATTCCCCCTTTACTACATAAAAAAACAGGCCGGTAGCCTGTTTTACTGAATGACAAAACTTACACCTAAATAGCCGAAATAAAGGGCCTGACCGAAAAATAAAATGCCCCAGATAAAGGCGGGAATGATTTTTGTCATCTTGGCAAGACTTGTAGCATCTCCTGCAGTCATCGGTTTTTTAAAGCTTAAATGAAGCACAATAAAGGCGCTTTTTATTGACTGTACAAAAATAATACATGTTAACAGCTGTAATGTATGTACTTTCAGTAACATGCTGCCGTAAACGGTCAGCCAAAGAAAAAAGCTGCTCGCACAAATAATCCACAAGAAACCATATAAATTGCGTATCCACAATACAAGTGCTGTTAAACAAATACCTGCATAAATGTACAGCAAGAGCTCAAATGCCCCAATTGTTATCAGCCAGATTGAAAAGAAGGAAAAGGCAGAAGCAAATAGATAGCCAGACAGTGTTGTTACAAACCTGCTGAACCAGTTGGCATGTTCGGTGAAAGCCAGTCCTTCAGTATTTGCGAATAAATGAATTTTACGTACCTTTCCGCCACATATTATCGCCGCAAGCCCATGGCCGACTTCATGAATTAATGTTTGAATAACAGCAACATATCTTCCGAGCACGGGAATATGCAGAAAAATTACCGCCACAATTAGATATAATAAAAAGCTCGTTAAAGTCAAAGTCGTGTCCTCCTGTCATTTGATGCTTATATATTAAGGGAGAAATCTTAAAAAAGCCTAAACATTACATGCAACTATGTTAAAAAAAATGCCGTTTGTCCAAGCAATTACCTGTCACTCATCATTCAATATACTATAATGCCAGAGCAAAGGAATGATTATGGTGAATTTACAAGAAATAAAAGGCCCTTATGATTTAATGCTCGGAATCGGCAGCTGGTGTGGTCCTTCCTTGAATTTAAGAAGACATAATTTGCGCAGATTTGCCTTTCCCCTTGATTGGATGGTTTCCAACTCCGTTGCTGATGTGACAAGATTAATCAACAACCGCTTTCAAGGATTTATGGATTTTCCAAATCTCGTACTTACAGAAGGAACCTCCAGTTCCCTTGATGATGGAGTAGCTGTCATGCCAGCACAAGGCGGAACAGAACCAGTTAATGCCCATTTCATTTACGATACAGTATATAATATAACATCTGTGCATGATTTCCCAATCGTCCCTGGACAAGATTGGACTGTAACGTATCCAGCTTACAAGGAAAAGCTGCAAAAACGGATTGCTAATCTGTTTGAAAAGCTAGAATACAGCCCGAAAATTTTATTTGTGAGATGGGGTTTTGCTACCCAAGAAGAAGCGCTCGCCCTTCATGCTGCCCTCTCAACATTAGTAAAAGGGGATTTCAATTTACTGCTCATGCTGCCAGTAAACGGAATAAAAGGAATGCAGGAAATGTACTGGCCATATCCGGGAATATGCGCTGTTCAGGTGCCAATTGAAGAGCCGAATAATGATTCTATTTGGGACGAGGTCTATAACGGACTGTCATTGACAAATTTTTGGCCATAAGCACTAAAAGCCATACAGCACTCCGTGCTGAATGGCTTTTTTATCTCATATAGCTGCTTATTCTTCTCGCATCAGCATTCCCTTTTCGAACCAAAATACAAATACTTTTAAGATTGAGAGCATGATGATGCTTGATACAAATCCAAGTGCCCAATTCCAATGATGGTACTCGACAAGAGAAGTAGTTCTTTCTACAATAACACTGTAAGTTGGGGCAATCGTTCCAAACAGAAGAAAATAAAACAGAGTTTTTACATACCGGCCCTTTTTTGGATAATACAAGATAAACAGCATACCGATCGTTGGAAAAAGCAAGTAATGAAGGGTAAAGCTTAATTTCGTCGCGTACGGAAATTCACGATACGGAAATGCGACTAATTGCATTTTTATTTGTACAAATTCATAAAGCCATGCAATGGACTGGGAAAACAAGAATGTGATTTGTGCCACCCGTTTATTGCTATTACGTATGTTCAGAAATATAATAATCGGTACAGCAGCCCATATAACCATTAATATCCAAAATTCTTTATGCATGGTGTCTCACCTTAATCCTCTTTTAAACCATTTGTAATACTTATGGCTCAAATATAATATGAGCATGACACTAAAATAACTCCAATACCATTGCCATTTATGATAATCCACCAACTTTGTAAATCTTTCGAGTATGAACTCTATGCAGGTAAAAAAGCCGGCAATCAACAAATAATAGAACAACTTAGGAATAACTCTTCTTGATGATGGATAATACAAATTAAACAAAATAGCTGTTATTGGAAACAAGAAGAATTCAAAATATAAACTTGATCTGTAATCATTATTATCATTAGGAAACAATTGCACCGGATATTCAATCCACTTCATTTCTACGACAAATAATCCAATCGGCCATGAAAAGAATTGAATAGACAAAAAAAGAATAAAAGCATCCCTTGCTTTCTCAGCTGGGATGAATCGCCATGCAATCACAAAGCTGATAATAAGTATGCCTGCTAAAATCAAGCGTTCCATCACCAAAAACAATCACCTCAAAAGGGTTAGGTATTCCCATATTATACCCAGTTGATAACATACTATGTGATTGCTTTTTATTAAGAAACCCTGCTTAACAGCAGGGTTTTCCTTTTTTATTTAATACGGATACTTTGACCAACCTTCAGTTCAGTCGCATTAACATTAGGATTAAGATTTTTTAATGTTCCATGCTTGATATTTAAACGTTCTTCTATATCCCAAAACGTGTCTCCTGCTTTAATTTTATACGTTGTGGAAGCGGCTTTTTTCTTTAAGTTAAAGGCTCGCTCAAGCCCTTTAACATGTCCTAATGCAACTGCATCAAGGAAGTCATCATTCTTTAAAAGGTTAGCATCCTTGCGAGTGTCGATGAATAAGCTTTCTGTCAAAATTGCAGCCATATCAGATTCTCTCAATACATGCAGATCGGATGCTTTTGTCCCCCTGTCGACTACATTATAAGATTCAAGTTCATCCATGATTGCATTATGAATGGCTGCATGAACCTTACCGGTTCTGCTTGAGATTGCAAGTGTGTTGTAGCGGTAATCTTCATAGCCTGTTCCGCCGCCCGCATTGATATGCACAGACAGAAAAAAGTCAGCATTCCAGCTGTTAGCAGCATCTGTCCGCTGATCAAGACTCAAAAATTTGTCTGTTGTGCGGCTCATTTTCACCTCAACATCTTCGTAGTCCTTCAACAAAGCTTGTATCTTTTTAGCAATCTTTAACGTTAAGTCCTTTTCCTGCAGCCCATTACCGACGGCACCAGGATCAGATCCGCCATGCCCTGGATCAATAAATATTTTTGTCATACTAACCATCTCCTTTTTAGAATTAGCGAGTATGGATCAGCACAGAAGAAAAGGCATTCATGTTTCCAAATAATAAAATAAGTAATATAGTTATAACGACTCTTTTCTTTTACCGATCGACTAATATTAATATATGATTATTTGAAATTTTTGTGAAAATTAGTGATGAAGGGCTTCTAGACAAGAAAAGAACAGTTGCTAACGGCATATTTACTGTTTAAATTATTGTTTTTATAAAAAAAGATATCCAATTGGATATCTTCGAAAAGTTTAACAAACTACCCCCTATTCATTTTCCTTGCTTTTGCTTTTCTGCTCTTCCTTTTTTATATAAGCATAAATAAATGCGGTGACAGTTTGGATAATCAGAAAAACGGGAAGAGAATGGACAAGTTTATAGCCATTTTGCAAGGTGATAATATGCAGCAGGCTAAATACAAATTGTGCTCCAATACCAATACCTGCCCAAACGACAATATACAAAATGCTAAATAGACCCCGTATCCGCAGCACTTCATAGAAGTAATTAAAGCAATAACCGAACGGTACAAACAGCATATAGTACACAAAGTCAAACAGCTCATAATGATTAATATCATTCACTCTATAATAATCAAGCCGGCCGCCACCGATGGTGAAATCGAACACCACCCCGATTGTGAACCCCCAAACAATACTTAATATAGTCAGTTCTGTTGACAGCACCTTTGGCAAGATAACCATAATCGCGTATGTGACTCCGACGAAAATCAGCAAAGCAATTTCATTCATATCAAATGTTCCGATTAATTTCATACCGTTTTACCTTCTTTTTGAATAATGGACTGGTAGAAATAATGAATTACTAAAGCACCGCAAAAATAAAGGACAAAATAAATATAATCAAGACTTAGATTCCACTGCTTTGTTTCAATCAAATTACCTGCGAGTGCCAACAAAATAAAAGCGAATAAACACATCGCTCCTCCTAATGTAACGAAAATGGTTTTTAATCTAGTCGTTTTTGTCAGGATGATGTTTATATAAATAATTGCCGCTACTGGTGTAATTATCGTCCGAAACAACAAAAAAGCCGTATATGCTTGTGTTGTATCCGCAATTTTCACTAAAACAAGCTCCTCGTAAATAATCCAATTCCAATGGATGCTGACAACAAGCATGATTAGAAAAATAATCATATTTTCCCCTTTTGATATCACCTTTTTTTGCAGATAAAAGATGGCCGTGATTAGCCATGCAAAAAAGAAAAAAATAGAAAACAGCATTTTTTTCACCCTACTAGATATTTTTTTTAGCTTCCCCCTTTCGCTTTATCCTATACGAGAGGCTTTGTGAATAATCGATAACTTTCTTCCTGGACAAGCCCGAACAAATGGTTGTAATTCAACATATTGTAGTTAAGAGGGATAAAGGAAGGTGTGATACGATGAATTGGAAAAGATATTTAATCATTACAGCTTCAGCTTTATTGATTTTGTTAATGGGCATCGGTGCATTTATATATGAAAATTCTAATAGTGCTGCAGTGGCTGATAGCTCTGAAACAAAGGCTAATAATAGCTCTGCAACTGAGTCAGAGCAACAAAACGAAGCAGAAAGCAGCTCTAGTCTTTCAGTTTCTAATAATATTGAAAACAATGTAAGCGGCCAAGCTAAAGCGGAAATTGAGAGTTCGATTCAGAATGAAGTGGAAAATAAAGACGCAAATATTAAAAACAATATAACTAACTCTATCAGCGATGAAGCAGAAGTGAAACTGACAAATAAACTGGAGAGTCTCTTAAACGGCAGCTTAACAGGTACTTTAAATAATGCAATCAACAATGAGGTAAACAGTACTGGGCCAACAACCATTGAAAATAATCTGATAAACAATATTCAGCTTCAAGTTAATGTCGAAGTTACAAATGGTATTACAACATCAGGCAAAGAGACAAACGCAGAAAACGACAGCAAGGAGAATAACGATAACGAAAATGCAGGAAGCGAGGAAGAATCAGCTAATAATAATGCAAGTTCTTCAAAGGATAAACCTGCCTATATTTGGGGCATAGACTCTGCCAGTGCATCTACAGATGAATTCTATGCTTGTGTGAATGAGAACTTCGGTAATCCTAAAGTGGTAGCCCGCTATTTGGGCCACAATGAAGGTGTTTCTGCTGGTTTAACAAATGAGCAAATCGACTTAATTCATGAAAAGGATGCAGACGTTTTGCTTATACACAACGGCTTTACTGATGCAACAGGATATGATAATGGAGTCAATGAAGCAAAGGAAGCGATTGATCTTGCAAATGAATTAGGAACACCAGATGGAGTAGCAATATTTGCAGATATTGAACCGACTTACCCAGTCGATGCTGCCTTTATTGAAGGGTGGTATGATGAAATAACTGCTTCTAATTTCGAGCCAGCCATATATGGCGTGTTTGACAATGGCAGTGATTTAGTAGATTCCTTCAACGAAGCTGCTCAAAATAAACAAGAAGTAAAGGATGATACCTTTATTTGGTCAGCATCGCCAAGCATCGGTATCACCACAGAACAAGAAGCACCTGATTTTGATGTCGACGCACCTGAAGGATCGTTGGCATACGGCTGGCAGTATGGAATAAATGCTGAAACCTGTAATATTGACACAAACCTGTTTGACAGCAAATTAACAGAAGTATTGTGGAGCGCATAATCAAATACTGGTATGTTACAGGACTTACTTACCTGTAACATACCAATTTTTCATGGAATTATATAGACTATTTTACCTAATTATTATAAGCTACGATAGATACAGCATATAGTGAGTACTTCCAACAGCTAGCTTTAGCTGCTAAAATTTTTGGCCATTTCTAAAAAAAGGCACTCAAGAGGATATCTTGATCCATCTAAAACGAGCACGCAAAACAAAAGCAGCTCAAGCCGTATGTTGCACTAGATGAAAAAAATAAAAAGACTTCTCAGAAGGTGTGCGTTCCACCCATCAAGCCTATCAACAAATCGTAATCATACTAGAGTCTTAAGGCATGTTAGGGCTGTTTGAAACACGAGCCTTTTGAATGATGTGAAACACCGCGCTCCTTCCTATAATGAGGAGTAATAGACATAAAAACACAGGGGGAAATATGAAAATTTATTTGGTCATTTTACAAGTTATTTATTTACTATGTCTCATACCTTGGCTGCCGATATGGGGACTTTCTTTTATGAGCTTTGATGGAGGATTCAGCTTTTATAATATTCTATTTGTCTTAATTGTCAGCTTGTATCCAGTTGCCTTTATTGTCTGTACGATTCTTTCGTGGATATTCAGAAACAAACGAAAAAAAACTGCCATTATTATTAACTTAATTCCTATTATTTGGGTCGCAGCATTTGCTTTCGTTTTATTTACATTTAATTTTTCTTAAAAAAGGGCTATGTAAGGCCCTTTTTTTTGTTTCCGCTTTAAACTGCTTGCTGCAAGGATAACAGTAATTTATAGCGTGCATACTATCCTTACTACTATTATTTTTGGAGGCAGACAATGAGTAATATTTTAGGAACTATGTTCGCTAAAGCTAAAAATACATTGACGCAGACAGCAGAAACGGTACGCAACAGCATGCTTGCAAACAAAGAAGGTGCAACTATATCTGTCATCGGCTTAGCAGACTATATTGAAACACATCAAGATACAAAAAAAGCCACTCAATTCTTATTAGGAGATTTTTATCATTTCTATGTTTTAGAGGCAGAGGGAATACATTATTATTTAGAGAAAAAAAGTGACTATATTCTTCAGTTGGATGCTTCGATGGATGACCAAATCCTTGTTGCTTATCGCTCTTACCGGGATAAGCAGCATTTACAGGAAATGTTTTCTTTTCCAATCCAAAAATAACACAACGCCGTTATCTTCGGCGTTGTGTCCGTCTTGGCTTTGCACAATTCAAATCAGTGCGCAGTTTCATGAAGCCAGAGATAAGTCTGGCAGTGCTTCCTTCGTGTGTTCTTTCATTCGTTTTTCTTTGCACGCATTCAATTAACAGCTCGTCACATCTGCAGCTTGAGCCGTATCTTGCTACACAATCATCATGTTTTTTACAGCATGAATCTACGTAGTTGATTGGCGCTCCTGGGCCGCTGCAGCCTGGGCCACAGTATCGATAACCGCCTGGCAGGCAAAATCCCCTGCTCCTTTTATTTCTTTTCATCTTTTCACCTTCCATAATAAAGCTTCCTCCTAGCATTTTATGGAATGGAACGAAAACGGTTTGGCTTCCCACCTATGGCAATAAAAAAATCACTTATGCTGTATGCATAAGTGATTTTTTTGCTTTTATTGTTTTTGGAAAATAGTAGATATAATTTTATTTGTAGACATGGAGCTGTCGATTTTATATGAGCCAGGCTTCAAGTATTTTTCGACACCTTTTTTCTCTACTTCTTTAGAAAATTCGAAGCCGCTCATTTTAATGATATCAGCATCTTTCAAGGCGTTTCCAACATCAATACTTGTCATCCCGTTTGATACATATATGCTAGTGCGATAGACAACATCACCATTGCTCTCTGTATCTTCACTTGCTGATTTTTTAGCAGCATCGACTTTTTCCTGCCATTGCGTTTCTGTCTTTTCAGCTTCTTCTTTTGTTTGTACAACATAGCCGGAGGAAGCGAGTAGTTCTTCCATCTCTTCAACAGTCGGTGTTTTAACCGCTTCTGTATTTGTATCCTCTGTCACAGCAGTTGTTGCAGGTTCTGCTGCTTTTGGTGTATCTTCCTTAGTCACATAATAGGCAACACTGCTAATGGCTGCCGCTAAAAGTAAACCTGCTGCAAAACTGCTTATGGTACTAGGCTTCATTTACAACAGATCTCCTTTCTTCTTTCTCCATAATATAAGGAGCAAGCATTTTTTCCACTTGTTCAACTGACAGCTTTTTTTGGCCGGCAATTGTTTCAATGGAATATTTGCGACGGTGCAAGTCTAAAACTTCTCTTAATTTAACGCGATCAGCTAATGCTAATCGAACGCCAGATTCTTTTTCAATGATCTCTATATCGAGCTCTAGATTGCGAACTTGTGTCTGCAGCTGTGTCAGCTCTTCTGTAACAGAAAGGTGAATCATATCGATTTCCCTTTGTTCTGCTTTTGCTGTTTTACGGCTTCTGATTGTGGAAGCAAATAACAGCACCACTGCAGCAATAAATAAAATGGCTAAAGTCCATTCCATTACTTATCAGATCCTCCCTCTTGTTAGAATCTACTATTCTAATAATTTATTATACATTGTTTCCCGCTTTTTTTCGATTATATTCTACAAATTCCTCCGATAGTAAGATAATATTGTGTCCAAAAAAGGAAATTTGTCCATATTAATAGTTATATTGAACCTTATATTTATCAGTAAAACTAGGTATTTATAGTCTAAACGCCTCTTTTATTTCCCCAAACCAATGCATGAAGCTGCGGAAGAACGCGAACGTCATTCATTTCACTCGTGTTCATAGTGAGGTCAATCAGCCATTCATATTTCGTTAACAGCTTTTGCAGCAATTCTTCATTATTGCCATTTGTAATGTCATCATTGCCTACTTGCAAATAAAAAGGCACATTTGGGTAGCGTTGATGAACATGAATAGCATATTCATAGTCTGCTTCATCAAAAACAACCACCTTCAAACTGAACAAGCTGTTTGCATCTGACAATTTCGTGATGATGTCATCTAAAATGGCGAAATTTGTTTTCATTCCAGAGCTTGGCGGCTTAGGCGAAATGGTCAGATCATCAATTTGCTCAAACCAGTCTTGCCATTTGCTTCCCTGTGTTTCTAAAGCCAACTGGATATTTTTTTGCTTTGCCAGCTCAATGAAATGGCGAAGGTTTGTCAGCAGGGCTGGATTTCCCCCTGAAATAGTGACATGGTCGAAGCGATCTCCGCCTAATTCAGATAATCGTTCCCAAATTTCCTCTGCTGTCATTTGGATAATATCATCTTTTCCTGTGCCATCCCATGTGAAAGCAGAATCGCACCACGAACAGCGATAATCGCACCCGGCAGTGCGGATAAACATTGTTTTCCTGCCCACAACCATCCCTTCTCCTTGGATTGTCGGCCCGAAAATCTCTAGCACCGGTATTTTGCTCATCCCATCCATTCCCTTCTTGCTTCTGCAAAACTCGTAGGTGTCTCATATAGCTTGATATACTCTACTCTCAGCTTTTGGCTGTCATTATTGTATTGTTTTAATTCTTCATTTAATTTTTCATACATCCACACAACCATGTTTTCTGCAGTTGTATTCATATGCGGCAGTGTTTCATTTAGATAGCGGTGGTCGAGATATACTTCTATTTTTTCCTTCCAAATGTTTTTCAGATCACCAAAGTCAATGACAAGTCCGATATCATTTGTTAAACCGCTCACTGCTAGAATAACTTTATATGTGTGCCCATGTAGATTTTTGCATTTTCCTTCATAACAGTGAAGATGGTGTGCAGCATCGAAAGTAAATTCCTTGGAGATTAGCACTCTTTTCTGATGATAATTCAACTCTTCTTTTTTTATGTCCTGGCCGATTTTCTGCAGGTTCTCCACAATTCGAAAGCCGAAGAAATTAGTGTCCATTATACATGTGCCTCTTTCTTTCCTTCAAGATATTTATCTAGTCCTGCTTTTCTAAGCAAGCATGAAGGACATTCTCCACAGCCGTCGCCGATTACTCCTTCATAGCATGTCAACGTCTTTTCTCTCACATAGTCCAGTCTGCCTAAATCGTCTGCAAGCTTCCAAGTTTCCGCCTTATCCAGCCACATTAAAGGTGTATGAATGACAAAGGATGTGTCCATGGAAAGATTAAGTGTTACATTAAGGGATTTAATGAAGGAATCACGGCAATCAGGATATCCGCTGAAATCTGTTTCACAAACGCCTGTAATGATATGCTTTGCACCAATTTGGCTTGCTAAAATAGCCGCAAAAGACAAGAAGACAAGATTTCTGCCTGGAACAAATGTAGAAGGAAGCTCCCCATTTTCGCCTTCTTTCACTTCAATATCACTTCGAGTCAATGCGTTCGGTGCCAGCTGATTTAATAATTCCATATCTAGAATATGATGTTTCACACCAACCTCTGCAGCAATATCAATTGCACATTGAATTTCTGCTTTGTGTCTTTGATTATAATTAAAGGTAACAGCTTCTACCTCTTTGAATGTTTCTAAAGCCCAAAACAGGCATGTAGTGCTGTCCTGGCCTCCGCTGAATACAACAACTGCTTTTTCATCTCTTAACATAATTAAAAATACTCCCTTTCTACCATTACAACTAATGCCCAATTACCAAAAAAAAAACAGCACTCCAAGATAGAAGTGCTGCTTCTTCTTAGTTTTTTTTAAGAGGGGGGCTACAACCTCTCCGATCTAATATTAAGCGGCATAATGCCTTTGACTGTTAAAAAACTCAATCACTATTATATCGTAAAATAATGAAAACACAAATCAGAAAATAACTGCCAAATTTTTAAAAGAATCAACTAGGCAGCTTGCTTATGCAAAAGATTCCGATCCACCAAATATGCCAGTGCTACTCCGACTGTGTAACGAAGTAAATCAATCCACAGAAAACCCTTGCCAAGGATAAGTCCACCAAGCAATGTATTACGGATTTCAACCAGCCAATCTCCTTGATATAATTGACTAAATTCAATCAGCCAGCAAAATAACAGTGCGAGCAGGATGGAAAATAGATAATGATTTTTCTTAACAAAGAGCCTTAAACCAAAATAAATCATACTAGCCCAGATTACATCACCAAGATGGGATTGGATCACTTGCGGATAAAAGGCTGTATATCTGGAAGATAATCCGATCAATATGCATATTAGGATTGCTGTTATATATTTTGCCATCCTGTTCATTTTTGGGCACCAGCCTTTTTATTAATCCTGTTCCATTCTACTATTTTATAGGCACAAGTTGAAACAGATATGCCTGGCATATTTAACACTGATTGTCACAAGCTGCTTTCTCATACACTTCTTCTAGCTCTGAGACCGATAATTCAAAAAGGTGCAGTGATTCCTTCTTATATATACCGAGTGCAATCAGCTTTTCAATCAGCAAGTCTTTTTCGTCACTATATTGAGCGTTGTCAAACCCCATTATTTCTGCCTCCTGTTACTATTCGATTTTCGCCTTTTATAGGAAGGAAATAAAAAAGTCCTCTTCTTGACAGAAGAGGACTGTATCATTCATACACTAAGTTCGTGCAACCATGCATTTCTTCCTCTTATCTGTAAGACCGAATAATCGCGTCCTTGGAATTGGCACAGTATTCATCTCGTAAGATGAACCCGCTGCCGAGGTTTCATAGGGCCAGTTCCCTCCACCTCTCTGGATAAGTTTTGAAATATAATATTTGGATTTTATTTAATCATATTATGAAGTTAATGTCAATATATTCTCATGTTCCTTTAACGTTTCTATCAGCTCTGTGTCACTCATCGGTTTTTGTGCAGGTTTTGAAAATAAATAACCTTGAAACAGATCATAACCCATTTCCTGTAGAAAGTGAAAGTCTTCCATATGCTCAACACCTTCAGCGAGCGCGAGCGCACCGATTCTTTTGCTGCGAATTAGCACTTCTTGTGCTAACTGTTGCTTCTGTAAATCTTTGCTCACACCATTTACATATTCAATCGCAAGCTTCACAACGTCAGGTTCCATTTTTTCCAATTTGTCTATCTGGTTATAGCCTGTTCCCACATCGTCAAGTGCATACTTAAAACCATGTTTTCGATAATAAGCAAGAATAGACTTTAAATGATCGAGATTTTGCACGTCATCTGTTTCAACTACTTCAAATACTACTTGTGATGGCTTCACACCAAGTTCCTTAATTAAAGCAAATGTACTTGCAAGACAGTGCTCCGGTACATAAATAGCTGTCGGGATAAAGTTAATAAAAACAAGCTTATCTTTTACAACGCCTGCATTGCGGACAGATTGGAGACGGCAAGCTCGATCTAATGAAAATACGCGGTTGCGCAAGCTCGCTGCCTCAAACAGTTTATTAGGAGGGATTATTGCCCCGTATTCATCAAGTCCTCTTGATAACAGCTCATGTCCATAAATTATCGGTTTGCTGTCTTCTATCCGGACAATTGGCTGATAATGTGTGATAACCCTGTTTTCTTCTATAACCTGATCTATCCAAGCAGCCTCCCTTTCTTCTGTGAATAGATGAATTGGTTTTTTTCTGCTCTTATTTTTATCCGGATTCCATATATCAGCTTCCGCAGCTGTTATTCCGTATTCGCCGAGGTGTACAGCTGCGTAATCGACAAAAGAAAAAAAGACTGGTTCTAGTAGCCAGACTGTGCAAGTATTCACAATTTTGAATGCATCAGGCGAGCTGCCCTTTAAATATTTAAGGAGCACGTTCATTGAGTGAGCATCTGGAAAGAAGACACTATAGCCTTTAATACTCGGTTTACAAACATCACAAACCACGATTCATTTCCTCCTGTTCATCTCTTTGTCTAGTCGTTTATCGTTCTAATTTCATCAACTTTAAATAATAAATCTAAAATAGTGCTATTTTACTATAACTTGGAGCAGTATAGCTTTCAAGGAATACGACTTATTTCCTGGCGGGATATTAATGTTTTTTATTTCCTGTTTTGGGAAACATAGAAGGAAAAGACATAGTAAGGAGATGGATGGTTATGGACAAGCATGAATCATTATGGAGGGATACAGTTAAACTTCCTTCCTTTCCTAAGCTCACTAACGATCATGAAACAGAGATTTGTATTGTCGGCGGAGGTATTACTGGTTTAACTGCCGCCTATTTACTTGGAAAAAAAGGACGTCGTGTCACACTGCTGGAAGCTGATAGCTTGATGAGTGGAACAACAGGATACACGACAGCAAAAATTACGGCGCAGCATGGACTTATTTATGATGAATTGACGCAAAACATGGGATTAAAAAAAGCGAAGCTCTATTATGAAGCAAATCATAACGCCATGGAATTTATAAAAACAGCAGCTGAACAATTAAATATCGACTGTGGACTAGAGAAACATGATGCTATCCTTTATGCAGTATCAGATGAATATGAAAATAAGGTAATGAAAGAGCATGCTGCCTACAAAGAAATTGGCATAGATTGTGAACTGCGTGAGTCCATACCTTTTCCAATTGAAGTGAAGGCCGCATTAGTAATGAAAAATCAGTATCAATTCCACCCACTTCTGTTTTTCAAAGAATTACTAGATAAAATGGATAATGTAACAATATTTGAACAGACAACAGCAACAGATGTGGAGGAACAACAGGAGAAAAAAGCAGTAGTTACTAGGGACGGCTACAAGGTACATGCAGATAAGGTAATCAGCGCCTCTCACTTTCCTTTTTATGATGCAAATGGCTTTTATTTTGCCCGTATGTATCCAAAAAGATCTTATGTCGTTGCTGTGGAGGAAGCAGATAAATATCCTGGCGG
Organism: Niallia sp. MER 6; assembly: GCF_023714395.1. Classification (NCBI taxonomy): domain Bacteria; kingdom Bacillati; phylum Bacillota; class Bacilli; order Caryophanales; family Bacillaceae; genus Niallia; species Niallia sp. MER 6. Next base: position 124,131 of record NZ_JAMAUK010000007.1, read on the forward strand.
TATGTACTACAGTGCTGATACTCCTTCAAGATCGCTCCGTCCGGTTTCACATGACGGCAAAAGATTAATTTTAATTAGCGGAGACAGCCATAAAACGGGACAGGATGAAGATACTACTAAGCATTATGAAGCACTTAAAGCGTTTGGACGAGAGGTTCTTAACAGTGAAAAGGTATATTATGAATGGTCGGCACAAGACTTGATTACACTTGATAAGATCCCATATGTAGGACTTATTAAAAAGGGGCATGACTCGATTTTTGTAGCCACAGGCTATCGGAAATGGGGCATTACAAACGGGATAGCAGCAGCTTTGTTGCTTGTTGATATGGTTGAAGGTAAACAAAATCCATACGAGGAGTTGTATGCTCCTTCCCGTTTTTATTCTGACCCATCTTTGCGAAAATTCATCAGCATAAATTTAGATGTTGCAAAGCATCTTATTGGCGGAAAGCTGAAACCTGCCAGCGATGAGGAGGAATTGTCTCCAGATGAAGCATCCATTCTCCGCATAAACGGAAAAAAAATCGGCTGTTATAAAGACACTGATGGCAATGTTCATATGGTTGATACAACCTGCACCCATCTTGGCTGTGAGGTCGCTTGGAATAATGGGGAAAAATCATGGGATTGCCCGTGTCACGGCTCGAGATTCTCTTATGATGGCGAAGTGCTGGAAGGCCCTGCCGATAAACCGCTGCAAAAATATCAATAACATAAAAACAGGACAGGAAAACATGTTTTCCTGTCCTGTTTTTTTACTTACCTATAATTTCTGTTAATTGTTGCAATATTTTTCCTGATACGATACCGCCATGATAGCAGATGACTGTTTCAATATCATAGTTTAAAAGTTTTGCAACAGATGCTAGTGCTTCATCCATATTCAATGTATGCTGAGGTGCTGGTCCTAGTAAGTTGCCGTCCGAACAAGTCAGTGCATCACCAGCAATCAATGTTTTTGTTTGTTTAACATAAAGGCTCACATGGCCAGGTGTATGACCAGGTGTAGCAATGACTTCAATGCCAGGAAATCCCTCTACCTCAGCACCGTCTTCAAGAGTATTTGTCACTTTCGCTGATGGCGGGTTTTCATAAAGCGGCTTCAAAGCATCTGGAATAGCCGCCCATTTTTCTGCTGTCATATTTTCACTGTTCATCTTAATAAGGGGGAGATCTCCTTCTATATAAGGTTTTTCCACTTCGTGAGCAAATACAGACAAATTAGGGTTTACTGTTGTCAATTCAGGCAGACTGCCGATATGGTCTAGGTCTTGATGTGTTAGGATAATTGCTGACAGCCTTTCAATAGGAACATCTAGTTTTGACATTTCATTTTTAAATACAGGAAGCAAGCCTGGCATCCCAGTATCGACTAATATCGCCGTCTTTTCATTCCAAATCAGTGTAGGAAAAATAGTAAAGCCGCCAAGATTAATCTCTAATGCTCTTAAATTCCAATTTACAGTCACTTGTTTTCTCCCCTTTACCGTTATTTTACTATTTCATTATGGTATATTCAGGGAATTCAGTCAAATATAAAATATTTAATCATATCACAAAAATAATATTTTGTCAATATTTAATGCAGTTAAAAACAGCCTGCAAGACAGGCTGCTTTTAACTTTATATTAATCCATGATTTTGCAAATATTATTAGTGAAGTCAACTGGGTCTTCAATTGGAAGTCCTTCAATCAGCAATGCTTGATTATACAGCAGATTCGTATAAAGGCTAAGCTTCTCTTTATCTGCTTCTAACGCTGTTTTTAATGATTGAAAGACAGTGTGGTTCTTGTTAATTTCAAGCACCTTTTCTGCCTGGACGCCTTGGCTGTCAGGCATCAAGTTAAGAACCTTTTCCATTTCAATCGTCAATTCGCCGCTTGTTGATAAACAGACTGGATGAGACTTAAGGCGTGTAGATATTTTAACATCCTTGACCTTACCGCTAAGAGCTTCCTTCATAAAGTCTAACAATGGTTTGTTTTCTTCCTCAGCATCTGCTGTGTCTTTATTATCCTCATCAATCCCAAGATCACTTGCAGAAACGGATTTAAATTCTTTGTCATTAAAAACACGCAGCATCTTGATGGAAAATTCATCAATATCATCTGTGAAGTAAAGTATTTCATAGCCTTTTTCCGCTACTGCTTCTGTTTGTGGAAGCTTGCTTATTCTGTCGATAGAATCTCCCGTTGCATAGTAAATGTATTTTTGCTCCTCTGGCATTCTCGATAGATATTCATCTAAGGATACGAGCTTCTTCTCTGTGGAAGAATAGAACAGCAGTAAATCCTGCAGCATTTCTTTGTTGGCACCAAAGTCACTGTACACGCCATATTTAAGCTGTCTTCCGAATGATTCGAAAAATGCTTCGTATTGTTCTCTCTCATCCTTTAGCAGCGCTTTTAATTGACTTTTAATTTTTTTAGTAATATTTTTTTCGATTTTTTTCAGCTGTCTGTCATGCTGCAGCATTTCTCGTGATATATTCAAGGATAAATCCTCGGAATCTACGAGTCCTTTCACAAAGCTGAAATAATCAGGGAGCAGATCGGCACACTTCTCCATGATTAAGACGCCATTGGAATATAGTTCAAGTCCTTTTTCGTACTCTTTAGAGTAATAGTCAAACGGAGTCTTTTCTGGAATATACAAAATAGCATTATAGCGAATCGATCCATCTACACTTACATGCAGATGTGACAAAGGCTTGTCAAAACCATAACGTTTGTCCTCATAGAAACGCTGGTAATCCTCGTCTGTAAGCTCACTTTTGTTTTTTCTCCAAATTGGCACAATGCTGTTGATAGTTTGCTCTTCGACAAACTCATCGAACTCATCCTCTGTTCCTTCTTTTGGAGCAGATGTAGTCACATCCATTTTTATTGGATAGCGGATAAAGTCTGAATATTTTTTGATGATTTGCTTTAAACGGTAATCTTCTAAAAATTCGTCGTATTGGTCATCTTCACTGTTTTCCTTCAATGATAAGACAATTTCCGTTCCAACCTGTTCTTTTGCCGTTTCCTCGATTGTGTAGCCATCCGCACCCTTTGATTGCCACTTGTAGGCAGTGTCACTGTCAAGGGATTTTGATGTAACTGTGACAACATCTGCTACCATAAACGCCGCATAAAAACCTACTCCAAATTGGCCGATAATATCATGGCCGTCTTTCAGCTCATTTGCATTTTTAAAGGCCAGAGAACCGCTTTTAGCAATTGTTCCTAAGTTATTCTCCAATTCTTCCTTCGTCATCCCGATGCCTGTATCCGTAATCGTCAATGTCCGATTTTGCTTATCTGCTTTTATCTTTATATAATAATCTTCTTTATGGAAGGTAATGGCTTCATCTGACAATGCTCTGTAATAGATTTTATCAATTGCATCACTGGCATTGGAAATCAGCTCTCTTAAGAAAACCTCTCTTTGTGAGTAGATAGAGTTAATCATCATTTCGAGCAGCCTTTTCGATTCGGCTTTGAATTCTTTTGTTTCGACCATTAAATAATAGCTCCTTTCAAAAGTAAGAATAATATGTAGTCCAGTTTAGCACTTTAAGCTTCAGAGTGCTAACGATTATTTAATACCATATATTTGGGATTATGTCAACAAAACAACACATTGAAAAAGCCTGCTGTCATAAACACAGCAGGCAATGATATTAATAAGGATCAGAAGGATGTGACACATCTTCTGCTGTTTGCACAGCATCTTCCATTTGATCAACTCTTGTTTCTGTTATTTTTTGGATTGCTTCTGCAATCCGTTTTCCGTAATCTTCATCACACTTTGTACACATGTCGATCATTTTCTCTTGAATTTCTGTACGGCAAGCTGCAAGTGCGGAGGATAAGTTGCTTATAAGCTCATCTCTTTCAAACTCCGTAAATCTTCGGTAAGTTTCGCCAGCTTGTCCAAAGTTATTTTCACGAGAGATTTTTTCCCTTTTTACATTGCCTTCCACATATGGTTCATGCTCTTTGCCTGGATTTTCTGCTTCTTTTAAGCCGCCGATTACAGAAGGCTCATAATTAATATGCGGATTTTGGTGTTTGCCGAATTCTGTTCGGAAGTCCATTTGTCCGCCTTCTTGATTAGTAGCAACATGTTTTTTCGGTCTGTTGATAGGTAATTGCAGATAATTTGTTCCCACTCTGTGTCGCTGTGTATCGGAGTAAGAGAAAGTTCTGCCTTGCAGGAGCTTATCATCGGAAAAGTCCATTCCGTCGACGATTACGCCTGTTCCAAAAGCCGATTGTTCCACTTCTGTGAAGTAGTTCTCTGGATTTTTGTTCAAGACCATTTTGCCGACTGGAAGCCAAGGGTAGTCCTCTTTATACCAAAGCTTTGTAGGATCAAGCGGATCAAAATCCAATTCTGGGTGCTCTCCATCCTCCATGATTTGCACATAAAGCTCCCATTCAGGATAATCGCCTTTTTCAATTGCTTCATATAAATCCTGTGTTGCATGGCTGTAATTTTTCGCTTGGACTTCATCTGCTTCTTTTTGCGTTAAGTTTCTGATACCTTGTTTAGGCTCCCAATGATATTTTACAAGCACAGCTTTGCCTTCTGCATTCACCCATTTATAAGCATGCACTCCAGAGCCTTGCATTTGCCGGTAATTGGCAGGAATACCCCATGGTGAAAATACAAAGGTAATCATATGCATCGATTCTGGTGTCAATGCAAGGAAGTCAAACATTCTTTCAGGATCAGACAATCCTGAAACAGGATCTGGTCGGAAGGAATGAACCATATCTGGGAATTTAAGCGGATCGCGGATAAAGAAAATCTTTAAATTATTCCCGACTAAATCCCAGTTGCCATCTTCTGTATAAAACTTAATGGCAAACCCACGTGGATCTCTCAATGTCTCTGGAGAATGGACTCCATGAACTACAGTGGAAAAACGGATAAACAGCGGTGTCTGCTTGCCTTTTTCTTGGAAAATCTTTGCACGTGTGTATTTAGAAATAGGTTCATCACCAACAGTGCCGTATGACTCAAAATAACCATGTGCACCAGCACCTCTTGCATGAACAACCCTTTCAGGGATTTTTTCGCGGTCAAAATGCGTAATCTTTTCTAAAAAATCATAGTTCTCCAATGTGGTTGGCCCTCGGTTGCCAACGGTTCTTACATTTTGGTTGTCTGTTACAGGATGACCTTGGCGATTTGTTAACAAGTCTTCGCCAGTCGGTTCATTCATCTTCTCTTCCATCCATTTCAACTCCTTAATATGTATAACCCTATCGTTACCAATTTAAGGATTGATATGCATAATTTAGTTAAACTTTACAATATTTTCATATGATTTTAAATTAACATCGTCATTCCAGGCGCATCTGTATCTCGTTCTTGAAAGCCTAATTTTTTATAAAAAGAATGCTTGCCTTTTGCCGAAAAAAGCTGAACAGTTTGAATCCCGCTGTCCTTACATTTTTGTAAAAGCTCTTCTATGACTTTTTTGCCCAAACCTTGTCCTTGCATATCAGGACTTACCATCACATCACATATAAGTGCCTGATATACTCCGTCTGAAATCATTCTGCCGAAAGCTGTCAATGTATTATTATGATAAATCGCTGTATAAAACCAGCTGCCTTTCGCTGCTTCAAATAATTGTTCTCGTGTATAATTTCCTTTTTTATTTTGAAGCAGTCCGCTGTCTTCATGGAGCTGTGCAAACTGTTCAAATGTCGGAAGTTCATTGGATATATGGAATTCCATCGTTATTCTCCTTAGTACGTTTCTTTATATAATATTTATACAATATTATTAATAAATATTCAATTGTTGTTTTTAAAAAAAACACCTTTTTAAAGGTGTTTACAGTTTAATTTTTTCTCGGGATAAAAAAGGAATATTATTACTATCCGCTTTATTGGCGGAAGCAGTGTCAAGTCGCTTCACTGCTAGATCGTCTTACCTATCCATCTCATTTTACAGTTTAAATTTATGCTGTCTTTGCTTTTTCTTTTCTGCTTTTTAGAAAGACAATCAGAAAATACGTTACAGCAAGCAAAACAAATATAATGGATGAATATAATGCTTTTTCCTCCACTGAAAGGGGAAAAAACTCGACAGCAAATGTTGGAACATAGACGACTAATGGGATGAATGGTGCCCATGATTTAGACCACCATGCAAACGATGCCAGGAAAACGAACGCAACTGCAGCTATTCCCAGCTTCCCAAGCAAACTGTCGATGATAAGGACAGGTGTGCCTTTATTACCGAAATACAATATGAAGAAAAAGGCTGCGGTAGACAGTACATTGAGTACGAATATACCAATGGCCATTCTTTTTGACAATGCTTTCGAACGGGATGCAAAGGTTTTAAAGGTTAAAACATATAACAGAAGCATAAAAGCAACGACAATTGGCTGACCGATAATGACTGTTAACGTATAACTTAACTCACCTAATAAGGCATCACCAATAACCTGGTAGGAGATGATGCTTAAAAAAAGCAACGGAATATACTTAAGCCACTCCCCATAATCTGTTTTCATCTCCTGTGCAAGGCTTTCCATATAGCTTTTCGGGGAAGCACCTGTGATTTCAGATATGTCTTTGCCATCCTTTTCTGCTTCTAATAAATGATCTGTCAGTTCCTCTACTATTTCTTTTATTTCCTCATCCTTTTTACCGCTTGTCATAAGGTATAAGTGAAGGTTATCAATAAATTCCTGACTTTTTGCCGACAGTTCCACTTTTTTATGTCCTCCTTTATGTTTTTTTTAATAGTTCGTTGACACTGTTGGAAAGCAGCAGCCACCTTTCTTCAAATTGCTGTAATTGGTGGTGTCCTTCCTCTGTCAATGTATAATACTTTCGTTTAGGACCTGATGGGGATGCTTTTGTTTCTACATGGACGAGCTTTTCTTTTTTCATACGCAACAGTACTGGATAAATACTGCCTTCGCTTATCATAGTAAAGCCATACGCTTCGAGCTTTTCAATCATTTCATATCCGTATACTTCTCCTTTTGAAATGACTGCCAATAAGCACCCTTCCAGCACTCCTTTAAGCATTTGACTTGAAGACATCTGTTTCTTTCCCTTCACGTAACCTTAATCGCTATTTTGCATTGCAATATAGCTTATATTTAGAGGATATCATACACTATTTTGCTTTACAAGATAGTTCTGGTAATTATTTTCCTAAATTAGAATAAATGGGCTTTTCTGCTATACATAGTGGACTTCCACTCTTTCATAAATTGAGGTAAAGGAGGTTATTAAGTGAAAAAAGTTATTTTTTGCACCATTTTACCCATTATCTTCGTTTTATCTGCATGCTTTAATGATCCAATTCAAGATGATCTAATGAATTATGTGAACAGTGAAATGACAACAGCATTTGAGCTTGAAGCAACAGCTGTTAGTGCATATGACCAAGTATCTGGCATTAACTATACGGATGACGTGACAATGTATGATGCGTTAGTGATTACTGTCATCCCCACTTATAATGAATTCATTAAAGAATTGAATTCCGTTCCGATTGATACAGAGGAGTTACGAGCTGTTCATGAAAAATATATAGAAGGAGCAGATCTTCAGTATAATGCGTTCGTGAAAATTGTAAGGGCCCTTGAAACCCAAGACCCATTATTAATAGAAGAAGCGAATGGCATGCTGGAGGAAGCTCGGTCTTTACTTCGTGAATATCAAAATGAAATTGATAAACTTGCAGAGGAACATAATGTCGAGTGGGAGGAAAAGGATAATCCTTCTTCTTCTCTATAAAAAAAGGCGAAGCAGCTTAATAGCTGCTTCGCTCTTTTTATTTATCAGACAAACTCTGATTGCGGGGTACTTTTGCATAAAACAAGATTCCGCTAGCAAGGAGAATGATTCCGAACATAAATGTCTTAATATCTGCTGTCCCGGCAATTATTACCCAAATAGAGTAAACAGAGGCAAGCAAACCGATGATCATGTCTGTAACTCGTCCTTTTCTTTGACCATATGTTTCTCCAGTGAAAGTAAGTTTCACTTGGAACAACGAGGCAATTAAATATGGAACAAGATATGCTAGTGTCGCAATGTAAATGACAAAATCAAATGCTTGTGAAATGCTGTTAGACACGGTCGAAAATATAAATAGCTGTCCAAGGATATTTGTCAGCACTAAGGAAAACACAGGAATGCCCTGTTTGTTTTCTTTCTTAAAAGGTGTCAGAAAGATACCTTGCTTTGCAGCTTGGTATGGTATCTCTGCACTTAGCATGACCCAACCGATTGTTGAACCGAACAAGCTGATCAATCCAATAGCTGCTAGAACTTTTCCGCCAATTGGTCCAAGCACGACCTCGATAGCATCAATCAATGGTTTCTGCGAGGAAATAAGTGCTTCCTGATCTAACAGTCCCATAACCAATGTGCTTATCCCAATGTAAATCGCAAGTGCAAGCAACAATCCTAAAATCGTAGCACGCTTCACATCTATTTTCCTTTTCGCTCTGCCTGCAAACACGACCGCAGATTCAACACCGAGAAATGCCCACAGTGTAGTTACAGCTGCATTATTAACTTGCCCAAGTAGACCTACTGAATTGCCGGCAGCATCTGTTTTTGCTTCTGCAAATGGCAATATATTGCTTGATTCAAAAGCAAACAGTGCAATAATAATGAACAGCAAGAAACCGACCACTTTCGCTGCAGTCGCAAGGAAATTCAGTTTCCCTGCATTTTCAAGCCCACGCAAAATAATAAAATGTGTTCCCCATAATAAAAGCGTACAAACTGCGAATGTAAATGCATTGCCGACTTTTAACGTAAAGGATCCTGCTGTAAAGAGAACAGCTTCACTCGTTAAAATAGGGAAAAACGTGGATAAATAACCAGCAAATGTCGTGATGATTGCAACATTTCCTGCAAGATTACCAATCCAGTATCCCCATGACGACATAAAACCGGAAAGCAAGGATAGATTTGAACCTTCTTTAAACAGCTGCTTTGCATATATTTGCGGCCCGCCAGTCAGCTCTGGCTTCCTGATTGCTAAATTCCCAAAGACAAGGGCTGTGACTAATACTCCTAAACCAGTTAAAACCCATGCAAGTATAACCCCAGCTGGGCTTGCTACCTCTGCTAATGTGCGAGGAAGCATAAAAATTCCAGAACCGACCATATTGCCGACAACAAGTGATGTCAATATGGCTAGTCCGAGCTTATTACCATTGCTCATGATGTAAGTGTTCTCTCCTTTAAAAGTTAATTGTCTAGTTGAAGTTGGGAGATTACTTATAGCTTGTATAAGCTGTGAATACAGCTGATGTTTGACGATAAACGCATAAAAAAAACACCTGTTATAGTTTGGTGTAGACTAATTTAAAAACCAGCCGATTCAATAGTAATATCCGAAAAGCAGCACTAATGGCTGTATTAATACGACAGCCATTTCCCCCATAAATCAAAATACGTCGGGCGGTATATATATACAATACGGGAAGGTTACTAGTGATGTCAACCATAAAGTTTACTCTGCTAAAGTACTAAAATATTCTGAAAAAAACAGTTGAAAAAAGTTGTTTACACACAAAAAAATACAGCCAGCAGAAATGAAAAATCTGCTGGCTGTACTATTTATAGTGTTGTAATAATTGGCTTATCTTTTGTAATGATTACTGTATGCTCATACTGTGCTACGAAGCTTTTGTTTTTCGTTGAGAAAGTCCAGCCATCGGATTTTTCATATACTTCTTCAGCACTTGTCGAAATAAATGGTTCAAATGCAATAACCATTCCTTCTTTCAAAAGGTCATTATCCCATGCATCAAAATAGTTGAGAATATGCTCAGGCTCCTCATGCAGAGATGTACCGATTCCATGGCCAGTAAGGTTTTTGATTACTGTAAATCCATGTTTTTTAGCGGTATTATAAACAAATTTTCCGATTCTGTTCTTTTTGCCGCCTGGTTTAAAGCATTTTAGTCCTTCTTCAAAAGCTTCCTTCGCAACTTCACACAGCTTCACTAAGTTTGGATCACCATTGCCGACAACAAAAGATTTGCCTGTATCAGCAAAATAGCCGTTTTTGCTGGCAGAAACGTCAATATTTACTAAGTCGCCTTCTTGAATAATGCGGCTGCCTGGAATGCCGTGAGCTACTTCATCATTTACAGAAATGCATGTATATCCTGGAAAATCATACATATCCTGTGGTGCAGATACAGCACCATGTTCAGCAAATAGCTTTCCTGCAAGCTCATCCAGTTCCTTTGTTGTAATGCCAGGAACAGTTTTTCTATATAATTCTTCCCTAATTAAGCTTACTATTTTTCCAATTTCCTTTAGACCATTGATGTCTTGTTCATTTTTAACAATCATATACTTACTCCTCTTTGTTTCTTCTAACGCATTTTATTCCATTTAAACGTTATTATTATAGTTTAACAAATTTTTTTAGTAAAATATATCCCCTAATAAGGATTAGGTTTCTATCCTGCTGTTACTTCTCTGGATACGTTTCTTTCAAAAAATCAACAGAAGCAATAATCAGCTCTTGTAAAACAGCTATATCAATGTCTGCAATTTTGTTTATGTAGACACATGCCTTGCCAGTTGTATGTTTGCCAAACCGCTCTAACATTTCAGCCCGCTTTGATTCTCCAGGCGCAAAATAAAGGCTCGTTTTGGCCTTGCGAGGTGAGAATCCTACTAACGGTGCATCCCCTTCGTGACCTGAAGCGTATTTATAATGATACGACCCAAAGCCAATGATGCTTGGTCCCCACATCTTGGCTGGAAAACCAGTTGTTTCAGTAAAGATATCCAGCAATTTATAGGCATCCTCTTTTTTCTTCGGATTTTCCACAGTTTCAATAAATTCAATAACACTGTTATCTGTTTCTTTTGTCTTCAATTCATACACTTTTTAAGAAGCTCCTTTCTAGTCAGTCGTTACCGTATCGACACCCATTTGTCTTCTTGCATCATCTAGAATTTCCATCACAGCCATCGTGTTCGTCCATGTATTGCGTGGTGATTCGAGACACTCAGACTTGATTAGATCAATAAACTCCTCGATTTCATAGTACATTGGATCAAATTGCTCCTGTTCGCTTATATCCTCTGCTACCCCACTTGAAAAAAGGATTTCTGCTTTTTTAGGACTAGAAATATGATGAACAAGGATTGTTCCGTCCTCGCCTTGAATTTCTGTCGGCAACGTAGATTCTGAAATACAAGAAAACATAACATTCGCTTTAAAATTACTGTAGTGAAGGGTAATTTGCCCATTTCCGTCCACACCCGAATCTAGCACGTTACCGCTTGCATCCACCGCTTTTGGAACACCAAATAAATCTACGATTGGGGCTATTGTGTATACACCTAAATCCATTAGAGATCCGCCAGCAAGCTTAGGGTTGAAAAGATTCGGCAGCTCTCCCTGTTTATATTGCTCATAAAAAGGCGATAATCTGCAATTCGTGGAGAAATACGATTGAATCTTACCGATTTTATGTAGATTTTCCTTCACCGCAAGAAAATTTGGCATGAGCGTTGATTTCATTGCTTCCATTAGCGTAACCCCATTATCCTTTGCAGCTGTAATCATTATTTCTGCTTCCAGCTTATTTGCAGCAAATGGTTTTTCGCAAAGCACATGCTTGCTGTTGTTCATAAACAGCACTGCTTGCTCACAATGAAGGCTGTTCGGTGTTGCAATATATACTGCGTCAATCTCACTAGATTGCGCCATCTCCTCTAAACTATTGAATGCATTTTCTATTTGATGCTTCCAAGCAAACTCTTTTGCTTTTTTTTCTGTCCGTGAGTAAACAGCCGTTACTGTAAAATCTGCATGCTGTCTACCTGCTTTAATGAATCTCTCCGTTATCCAATTAGACCCAACAATTCCAAAACGTATCATTTTGTCACCGCTTTCTATTTTATTATTTATAGAATAGCAGACTGCCAGACAAAAGCATATGCTGATTAAACTTTTCTGTAAAAAAGCAGATTCAGATAAATGCTCGCATGAAACATATTTGTCTCCAATAAAACATAATAATGGATGTACAAGCAGTTGTGATGGGAGGAAAAGGATTGAGCCTAAGTATTTTATTCAGCTATATTCTTTTAGGGTTAACATTAGCTGCCCCAATAGGACCAGTTAATTCTGCTCGTCTTGATAAAGGTATTAAAAATGGGTTTTGGCATGCCTATATTGTTGGTTTTGGATCAATGGTTGCTGATGGGCTTTTTATGTTAATGGTCTATATTGGCATGGTCAATTTTCTGGAAATACCATTCATTCAAGTATTTCTTTGGCTCTTCGGCGGATTTATCCTCATTTATACAGGCATAGAAAGTATTAAAGGCTCCAATTCCATTACCCTTGATTCGTTAAGAGGAAGAGATTCCTTGTTCAAATGCTTTATTACTGGCTTCATTATGTCTGCGACTAGCCCGTTATCTATATTGTTTTGGCTTGGAATTTATGGGTCTATTTTAGCGAAAACAGCAAGTGAAAACGGTACAGGGATGCTGCTAGTGTACAGCAGTATGATATTTTTAGGGCTGATAATTTGGGATGTTATTGTCGCTGCACTAACCTCAAGTTTTAGGAGATTCCTAAATCTCACAACATTAAGAATGATTTCTATCATTTCTGGCATCACCTTATTATTATTCGGTGCCTACTTTGCTTATCAAGGAATTGACAGTCTTTTTTAAACGATAAAAAGGAATGGCGTATGAAGCCATTCCTTTCTTACTAGTAGCATTCCATCTCCATCCACTAGAACAAACGTCATATCCTCCCAATCCTTATCTATTTCTAGAACTGTCTCCCCTATTTTTCACCATCTTCTAATGCTTAGCTTTGAATTTCTCCTTGATTTTTTTTACCTACTTGATATTGATAAAGATAATATATTTTATTTTGTTCAATTTGGATATCACCAATAAGCCTTCTGAACTTTCTAGTTTACTTAAAAACTTACTTGACTCCTGTATTGAGTAAATTCTAGCTATTTTATTAAATGTTGCCAAATACCCTTCAGTCGTAAATAAATTTGAAAAAGATACTGAGTATTCCGCTTCATCTATTTTATTAAAATTATCGATAGTACTATCATCACTTGAGTAAGAGGTTAGTAAAATGGTACAACATAAAATTAAAACTCCGCATACAGGAAAACTTTTCATACTTAAAGCCACCTCAATATCTTTAAGTATTGTTAATAAGTAGGCTTGAATCTATATCATTTTGTATTTGAAGCACCTTTCACCCACAAACCGTAGTACTAACCCCCTCTTTACTAATAGGACTCCAATAGTTTGCAAAAGATTCAACTGTATACTTTTATTATAGAGCGCTTACATTTAAGCGGGCAATAATACTGAGCAAAACTTGTCACATACATAAAAAAATGTTCGTGTTAAGCAAAATGAAGAGGTTATTATCTTTTCATTACTTAGGAAACTACTCCAGCCACAATTAGACACAAAACAATAAAAACAACCGCAGGTACTATTTGAATATCACTGAAAATAGAAGAAGACGAACTAAACAAGTTCGCCTCCTTCCTACACAACAGCTAGAAAATTTTTAGTAATCTTATAAATCAACAGTTGAATCCGATTATCCATCGACTTATCAATTTAAACTTAATCCGCCAATCCCCAAACAGACACGCTTTGCCCATTAACAGGGAAATCGGCAAAACCATCCTCTTCAATGACAATTTGCTCTTCTCTTGTATTCGTTAAGTCTATCCAAGTTTCTCCAGCACGCTCTTGACCGACAAACATTCTTTTGCTGCCTTCTACATTATTGGATATAACTACAGCACAGCCGGATTTTTCGATGTTCTCATCGCCATGGCGAACCCAACCGATGACATTTTTATCATCAAAATAATCGTCTTGTTTTCCGTATGCTTTTCTTTTTCTAGCATATAACAGTGGATCAATTGCTATTTTTTTGCCATCAACAGGCACTGGACCGTTGATACCGTAATAATCGCCGTAGAACACACATGGATACCCATCTTTACGAAGCAAAATTAAGCTGTATGCAATCTGTTTAAACCAATCCTCTACCCATGATTCTAGCGATTCATTCGGTTGTGTGTCGTGATTATCGACAAATGTAACACTATGTGTTGGATGGAGGTTTACAAGAGTATCCTCAAAAATGGTGGATAGATCAAACTCACTGCCTTGGATGGAAGCAGTATGTAATTTATAGTGAAGCGGAACATCAAATAAATCAATAGTGAAATCCATTTCTTCTAAAAACTGCTGACACTCTTCAATATCACCTTTCCAAAACTCACCGACAAAATAAAATTCGTCGCCTCGTTCTTTCTTTAACTCAAGGGCGAAATCTTTAATAAATTCATGATTTATATGTTTTATCGCATCAAGACGGAAGCCGTTGCACGATAATGTTTCACTGATCCATTTCCCCCACTTAAACATCTCTTCCCTGACAGTCTCATTATTAAAATCTATATTAGAAAACATTAAGAAATCATAGTTTCCTAGTTCCTTATCGACATTCTTATTCCAATATTTATTCTCACCAAGAATGCGGAAGACGCCTTCCTTCTCTTCTTTCGCATCATAATCTGTTCCATTAAAGTGGTTGTAATTCCACTGGAAATCAGAGTATTTACCATTTCTTCCTGGGAAGGTGAACTTTGTCCAGCCTTCGATATCATATGGTTCAGAAATATCTTCTTCTCTGTTCTCTGGATTCACTTCAACCACTTTAAAGGTTTCCGCTTCATCAGCGCCTGCCTTATGGTTCATTACTATATCAACATAAACAGCGATTCCAACATTATGACATGCCTGGATAGCCTCCACTAATTCGTCTTTAGTTCCGTATTTTGTCCGGACACTTCCTTTTTGGTCGAATTCACCAAGGTCATACAAATCATAAATTCCATATCCGTTATCATCACCAGTGATTCCTTTTGTTACTGGAGGAATCCAGACAGCATCAATTCCTGCTTCCTTAAGTTCACCAGCTCTTTCCTTTAATCTTTTCCAATGGTTCCCATCTGCTTCTAAATGCCATTCAAAAAACTGCATAATCGTTTTATTTTCCATAATAACACTCCTTTAAAGTTTAAGATTATGAGTAATAAGTACCCCAATTTTTGTTTTTTTAAAGCACTTAGCAGGTTATTAAGAAAATTTTTTTCGCGATTGAATTTCGCATTGCGAAATAAGTGTATTGCTTATACAATAAAACTGAATAGTCTAAAATAACTGATATTAAAGGAGCAGCGATGAATAAGAAAGTTTTTTTATATGTGAAGGCATTCTCCGACTTAGGGACCTTTATGGATTTAATCGCTATAAATGTCTTAATGTATGCTGCTACAGGATCTACTGGTTGGCTAGCAGCGACAATGGCGTTCCGCACACTCGGCGGCGTGCTTTCGAGCCTATTTTCAGGGGTACTTGCTGACCGTTTTGACAGGCGGAAAATCATGATAACAGCAGATGTTTTGCGGGCAGCTATTATTCTTTTGCTGTTGATTTACCCAAATCCAGTTATGATTGTGACTGTATGCTTTCTGATCGGATTAACGACCAGCCTGTTTGCTGTCAGCTACAGTGCGGAAATCCCGCAAATTTTCGGGGAGGATAAAGTGATTAATACAAACGCCTTAATCGCACGGCTTACTTCTGTAAGTCTTGTGTTTGGATTTATTGGCGCAGGTATAATCACGGAGCTTATCGGTTATCAAGCCACACTAATTATTGATGGGGCAACGTATATATTGTCTGCCTTTATCTTAATGCGGATGAAGTGGCAAACGTCCGCACAAACGAAAACTCCTCTTGCTGCTAGCAGTATGAAAAGCGTATTAACAAGTCTTGGCAATGACCTGAGAGAAGTCAATGCGTTCATTTTATTAGCACCAATGCTGCTTTTAGTTAATCTTGTTTTCTTAATCGGCTCCTTTGCAGGTGCTTCTCATAATTTAGGAATTCCCTTGCTTGCTGAGGTGATTAATGGAGAAAAACAAAGTCTTTATTATGGGTTGATTTGGGGTGCTTGGGGAATTGGTTCTGTTTTTGCAACAATGATTATGCCGAAAATTAAGTTCCAGACGGAAAGAAGCATTTATTATGCCTGTTTCGTGTCTGCTATGTTGATGTCAGCAGGTTTTATTACATTCTTTTCTAACACAAACAGCTGGATTATCTTAATATTTGCATTTGTCACAGGAATTTTTGATGCAACCTTTACTACTCTGCATGCTGTATTGCTTCAAAAAACAGACAATCATATTAGAGGAAGAATCTTTGGTGTTGGCATGCTCCTCAAATCTCTTGGATTTGCATTAGGTTTCGTTATAGCTCCACTCATCCTTGAAGCAACCTCACTAAAGCAGATGGTTTGGATATTTCATGGGTCATTGATTGCTTCAACAGTGTGTATTATTTTTATAGCCTTAAACACAAGCAAAAAACGAAAACTATGGAAAAGCGTTTCTTAAAAAAAACCTCCTGGCAAGCGCACCAGGAGGTTTCTGTTATTTATTGCGGTTAAATTCATCTTTAATTTGTTGAAGCAGCTCTTTGTTTGTTAATACTTCATAGCCTGTTAACGCCATCGATTTTGCCCCAACAATCATTGCTTCTCTCGCCTGATCTGTCATTGCAGCCTCTCTAAATTCATGTGTGTGGCATGCATATGCTTCATTGCAAATTTTAATATATGGGTGAATTGAAGGCACAGCTTGGCTGACATTACCCATATCAAGGGAACCAGATCCGTCTCTTTGCTCATAGATTTCCTGTGCAGGTATGCCAAGTGAAACTAATTCCTTATTAAATGCTTCAGAAAGCGTATCGTTTGTAATCATATCATCATAAGAGAATTCATAGTTAGACACTGTTAATGTTGCACCAGTCTGCAATGCAGCACCTTCTGCGCATTTTTTCACCTTCTCAACAAGCTCGTTCACATAGTCTCGTCTGGCTGCACGTACATAGAATTGGGCAACTGCATAATCAGGGACAACATTGGCTGCCTTGCCGCCTTCTGGAATGATGCCATGAATGCGTGCATCTGAAGTAACATGCTGGCGAAGGGCATTGATGCTGTTAAATGTTTGCAGTACTGCATCTAATGCGTTAATTCCCATATGAGGGCTTGCAGCAGCGTGGGCTGCTTTCCCGAAGAACTCAAATTGGATCGCATCCATCGCTAAGGAAGATCCGCTTTTCATATTATTATCAAGAGGATGGACCATCATGGCTACATCCAGTTCAGAAAAGATATCTTGTTCTGCCATGGTAACCTTGCCGCCCTTTGTTTCCTCTGCAGGCGTTCCATAAACGATAACTTTACCGCCAGTCTCAGCCAGGACTTTGCTCAGGCCAATACCTGCCGCAATTCCCATCGTGCCGATTAAATTATGGCCGCATGCATGGCCAACTTCTGGCAATGCATCATATTCTGACATAAAGCCAATGACTGGACCTTCCTTCCCGCTGTCAAAAACGGCACGGAACGCAGTTGGCAGTCCGCAAAAATCTCTTTCTACTTTGAAATCATGTTCTAATAATGTTTTTATTAAGACTGCACTTGCCTTGAATTCCTCATGGCCAAGCTCAGGGTTTTCGCCGATATATATGCTGATTTCTTCAAATGTTTTTTTATGCTGATCAATTGCATCGATGATTGTTTGTTTCAAGTAAACCTTTCCCTTCTCCCTATTATGATACTATCTTACCAAAATTTTTGGCTATTAACATTATAAAATGATTAAAAATTATATTTCAAGCATATTTATACAAAAAAAGAACAGGCTAAACGCCTGTCCCTGTATTAGTTGTTGATATTTTTTCCATAGAAAATCTCGTTCATTTCTACTGTCAGCTTTTCTGTTATGTCTGCCTGCTCTTTTTCACTTAATTCATCAGCTGTATATCCAAACAAGTAATTGTTTAAATCAAACTGCTTCAGCTTACATTTTGTATGAAAAATATTTTCTTGGTAAATATTTACATCAATCATATCAAAGGTTTTTTTCGCTTCATCGGGAATATAATTCTGAATTGAGTTAATGTCATGATCTATAAACAGCTTATGTCCATGAATATCACGGGTGAAGCCTCTGACGCGGTAATCAATAATCATGATATCTGTATCAAAAGAATGAAGTAAATAGTTGAGTGCCTTCAATGGAGAGATTTCTCCACAGGTGGAGACATCTATATCAGCGCGGAATGTGCTGATTCCTTCATCAGGATGGTATTCAGGATAAGTATGAACAGTTATATGGCTTTTATCAAGATGCATTACAACAGAACCAGGCAGCGGCCCTGGTGATTCTTCAAATACCTCTTTAGGAGCTTCCGCCACAGGGCCTTCTGAAACTAATAAGGTGACACTTGCTCCTTGCGGTTCATAATCCTGCTTTGCGACATTTAGAACATGTGCCCCAATAATATCGGAGACATTTTTTAAAATACTCGTTAACCTATCGGCATTATATTGCTCATCAATGTATTGCAGATAGCTTTCTCGTTCTTCCTTTGTTCTTGTATAACAAATATCATACATATTAAAGCTCAGCGATTTTGTCAGGTTATTAAAGCCATGCAATTCTATACGCTGCTCAGGTGTTAAGCTCATGTTTGTATTCCCCCTATTTCTGCTTTAAACTAGTCTCTCAAATAGTTTTATGTTACCCCTATCTATTTGAAAATAACCAAAAGCAGAAATAGAATGGATCATATCATTTACTCAGATGGCGGCAACTCAATCAAAACATACTTAAAGAATATTTCTTCGCTAAGATTTCAAGCAGCTTGACTCCTGCCACACTATTTCCTTTGTCATCAAGGGCAGGACCGGAAATGCCGATACCAAAACGATTAGGAACAGCGCCTAGAATTCCGCCGGAAACACCACTTTTTGCCGGAATGCCGACACGAACTGCAAACTCCCCAGATGCATTATACATTCCGCATGTTACCATAAAGGTTTTGCAGATTCGGGCCACATGCGCTGGCATTATCCGGTTATTCGTTACTGGCTCTACACCATCCATTGCAAAAATAATCCCTATTCTTGCAAGATCCAGGCAATTAACCTCAATGGCACATTGCTTCGTGTAAAGGTCCAGCAGTTCTTCCACATCTTCATTGATGATGCCGTGCTGTTTCATAAAGTGGCATAAAGCTCTGTTTAGATGAGATGTTTCAAACTCAGAGCGGGCAACCTCTTCTGAATAGCTGATGTCATCATTGCCTGCCAGTTTTTTCACAAAATCTACAATACGTGTTAAACGCTCCTCGACAGAATTTCCTTTAATCATGCTTGTGACCGCTAATGCACCTGCATTTATCATAGGGTTTAGCGGCTTCGACGGATTGCTCATTTCCAATTTAACAATGGAATTAAAGGGGTCTCCTGTCGGTTCATAGCCTACCTTTTGGAAAACAGTGTCTTCTCCGGACTCCATTAATGCAAGTGCTAAAGTAAGCACCTTTGAGATACTTTGCAAGGTGATTTTTTCCTTAATACACCCTGCTGAATAACATGTACCGTTCGGATAATAGACCGCAATCGACAAATCATCACCATTTGCTCGGCTCAATGCTGGTATGTAGTCAGCGACTTTTCCATCTTTCGTATATACCTTTGCTTCCTCTAGAACTGCTTTCAATTCATCTACTGTTTTACATGGCATACATCATCACCAACTTCTTTCATTTCATTTCCTTATTTATTTCCTTATCGAAAAGAAATAAACTTCCACTTAAATATAGCGGACTTCTATATACTTATACTATACAATATGAATGGAAACAATCGCCAAGTTTGGTTATTATCCTAACAAAAAGGACTTGAGTTTATTCAAGTCCTTTCTGATTTTCCTGCTGAAGCCTGCGCAAACAGCAGTTGTTCTATTTCCTGTCTTGGCAACGGCTTGCTGTAATAAAAGCCTTGTCCAAGTACACAATGATTAACTTTTAAGAAATCTAGCTGTTCTTCGTTCTCTATCCCCTCGGCAATAACAGAAAAATTCATATTATGACCCATATCAATAATTGCTTTTACTAACGACCCTTTATGAACTGGATCTGTTATATCATCGACAAATGTTTTGTCTATTTTAATCGTATCAATCGGCAAATACTTTAAATAGCTTAAAGAAGAATAGCCTTTGCCAAAATCATCAATTGAAATATTAAAACCTAAACTTTTCAGCTTATGCAGGATATTCAAAGATAAATCAATATTTTGCAGCGTGCTTTCTGTAATTTCTAATTCAAACATTTTTGTGTTCAAGCTGTACTCTTCTGCAAAATTACTGATAATCTCTGCAAAATCTTGACAATGAAATTGTCTTGGCGATATATTAATCGACATTTTAATATCATTTAAGCCTTGCTTGTTCCATTCCATCATCTGCCTGGATGCTTCTTTTATAACCCAGTCTCCAATTGGAATAATTAAGTTTGTTTCCTCAGCGATTGGAATAAATTCGGCTGGAGAAACAAATCCAAATTGGGGATGCTTCCAGCGCAATAATGCTTCCACCCCAAAAATCTCACCTGTAATAATGTTAAATTGAGGCTGATAAACTAAAGAAAGCTCATTAAGCTTAATCGCTTTTCTTAAAGCCATTTCCAGCACCATTTTTCTCGAACTGCTTTCCTCCAGTGCGTGGGAATAAAACTGATAATTGTTTTTGCCATTATCCTTAGCCAAATACATTGCCGCATCTGCATTTTTAATCAATGTTTCCTGGTCTTTACCATCAGATGGATAATGGCTGATGCCAATGCTTGGTGTGACGAAAAACTCTTCCATCTTAATGAAAAGCGGCTGCGTGAAAGCCTCCAGAATTTTGTCTGCTTTACTTTTTATTTCCTGTAAGTCTGCATTTTCGAGGATTATGACAAATTCATCTCCGCCAAGCCTTGCGACGAAATCACCTTCTTCAAGAGAAGATTTCAGGCGATTAGCTACCTCCTTTAGAATCATATCTCCTGTTGAATGTCCCCTCGTGTCATTTATCCGCTTAAATTGGTCAAGATCCAAAAACAGCACATACAAGCTTTCAACAGCAAGACAGTGGATACGATCATGCAAATAGACCATACAGCTGTTTCTATTCGGCAAATCGGTTAACGTGTCATTATATGCCAAACGCTTAATTAAAGTATCAGATTTCTTTCGTTCTGTAATGTCTCGCCCAACAACAAGCACGGCATGACTTCCCGCGAATAAAATTGGCATGCAGGACAACTCAACATCCATTACTTTTTGCTGTAATGTTTTAATTTGCACTTCTACTCTCAAATTTTTAGCGCCGTTAATGGAAAACTCGTGATTAATCTTTTCATAGTCTTCCGTTGACAGCAACTCATACACGGTGTTGCCAACGAGCTCTAATGGATTGGATGCACCAATGAGCTTACTGCCTGCAAAGTTGATATAAAGCATTTCATAGTTACTGACAACAGCAATTATGTCAGGCGACATTTCCACAAGTGTACTAAAACGGTCTTCATTTTCTTTGCTTTCCGTTATATCAAAAAAAATGCTAGTGAATTCTATCATTTTGCCATTACCGTCATATAAGGGAATGCCCTTGTCTTTAATCCAGCGGATTTGACCGTCTGGCCGTATAATTCGGTATATGCTTGTGACTTCTTTTTCGGTCTTTAATGCTTCCAGTCTTTCCGTTATCAGACCTCGGTCGTCTTCATGAACTACTTCTTTCCATAAATCAATATTTTGGTAAAATTCTGCTGTTGATCGACCATAAATTCTTTCCATTCCCGAAGTGATGAATAATGTTCCTATCTTATAATCGTGAAACCAAATTGCCATATCCATCGTTTCAAAAATAGTCTGCAATTTAGTGCTGCTGTTTTTCAGCTCCATTATAAGGGCAGAAATGTTCTTTAACAGCACCATCAAGGAAAAGATGGAAATAAGGCTGAAAAGAAGATGCAGTAAAATGAATACAACATGATTTAGAAAGTGATAAAAGATATTTACAAGCATTGATAGAACAACACATAAACAAAGGGTAATGATCCATTTCGTTTGACTGTTTTTATAGATCATTGTTGCTCTCTCCAATCGTCTCATGTACCTCCTTAATAAGAAGGAAAATAAGGATTTTGCACCCTATTTACACTCTTATATCGGTACAATTCCGTATTTTGTTGAGAGGATTTCACTACGATAACAATAAAAAAATCAGGAAGGATATCCTTCCTGAAAATAAATTAATGAAGTGCTGCTAAAATAACACCTATTGTAATTAATCCAATCCCTACACCGTTCAGAAGACTAATCTTTTCTCCTAAGAAAATGATAGCGATAAGTGCAGCCAAAACGACACTCAATTTATCAATTGGCGCTACTTGTGTGACCTTTCCTGTTTTTAATGCTAGAAAGTAGAACAGCCACGAAGTAGCCCCTGCGATGCCGCTCAATACAATAAACATGAAATTCTTTTTATCAGAAATAATGCTCGGAATTTTATGCAGGTTGCCTTCTATCGCTACAATGATGAAGAGAAAAACTGTCATAATCATTGCTCTGACAGCTGTTGCTGTATTAGCATCAACATTTTGCAAGCCAATTTTTCCAAAGATACCAACTAATGCTGCACAAACGGCTGAAAGAATAGCATAAATTAACCAAGACAAACAAATTCCCCCTTTTTTATAGTTTGGTTGTTTAATCTTGATTTACTCTTCCTTCCTGAAAATATCTGTATTTCCATGCATAAGAAAATGCTTTTTTTGTGGATTTATACGAGTTTCAAAGCAATCTGAGTATTTATATAGGATTTAAAGTGTCCACTCTATTGACAGTTAGTATATCTCTATAATAACATTATAAATATTCTAAAAACTTTAGCGTCCTAAAATATCAGATTACATAAAAAGGAGAATCAACATGAAATATGGATTTTGGCTGCCTATTTTTGGCGGATGGCTTAGAAATGTAGAAAATGAAAACATGCCGCCTACATTCGATTATGCAAAAAAGGTCATTCAAAGTGCAGAAAGTTGGGGCTTTGATACAACGTTGATTGCAGAACTATACTTAAATGATATTAAAGGCCCTGAAAGAGATTCATTAGAAGCCTGGTCAACTGCCGCTGCACTTGCAGCAGTTACCGATAAAATAGAAATTATGACAGCGATCCGTCCTGGGTTTCACAATCCTGCAGTTGCTGCTAAGATGGCCGCCAATATCGATCATATTAGCAACGGCCGATTCACCTTAAACGTTGTGTCTGCATGGTGGGAGGAAGAAGCTAGGCAGTATGGCGGGATCTTCACAGAGCACGATGAGAGATATGAGCGTACAGAGGAATTCTTAGCTGTTTTAAAAGGATTATGGACAGAAGAAACATTCAGTTATAAAGGGAAATTCTACGACATTAAAGAAGCAAAGCTTTCTCCTAAACCTGTGCAGAAGCCTAATCCAATCCTTTATGCAGGCGGAGAAAGCCCGAAAGGCAAAGCAGTCATTGCTGAAACCTGCGATGCTTATGTGATGCATGGCGGTACAGTCGATGAGATTTCTCTAAAAATTCAAGATATGCAGAAGAAAAGGAAAGAGTTTGGAAAAGATTTGTTTACGTCCTTTGGAATGGCTGCCTATGTTATTTGCCGTGATACAGAGGAAGAAGCACAAGAAGAGCTTGCTAGAATTACAGATGTGAAAGAATCCTCTGCCTATGCAGGCTTTGATGATTTTGTAAATAAATCACAGCTAGAACAGCAAATTAAATTGCAAGATTATTCTGTTTCTAACAGAGGCTTGAGACCAGGACTTATCGGCACTCCAGAGCAAATTGCTAAAAAAATTGTTAAATATGAAGATGCCGGCATTACGCTGCTCTTGCTGCAATTCTCTCCTCAGCTCGAAGAAATGCAACGATTTTCAGAACAAGTTATGCCCCTTGTCGCATCATTAAAAAAAGAAAGAGAAGTGACGAAGTGATGAGTAAAGTTTATGTTATCCATGAAAACAGTGAATGGACTGTTCATTTAACGAGACGTTTGGAGGAGCTTAATATTCCATTTGAGGAATGGGATTTGTCAGAAGGCAATTTTGACTTAACTGAAGAACCGCCTGAAGGAATTTTCTACAGCCGTATGAGCGCTTCCTCCCATACGCGAGGCCACCGCTATGCGGCAGAATATACTTCTGCTGTGCTCGAATGGCTGGAATCATACGGCAGAACTGTGATAAATGGAACGGGCGCACTTCGACTTGAAGTGAGCAAAGCGGCCCAATACGCGGCCTTGTTCAAACATGGTATTAAAACACCAAGAACGCTTGTGGCTACAGGAAGTGAGCAAATTATCCAAGCTGCTAGAAAACTAGGCGATCCTTCTTTTATTACGAAACATAACAGAGCAGGAAAAGGCTTAGGTGTCCGCCTGTTCCATTCAATCGAAGAGCTGGAAAGATATGTGTATGGCCCTGAATTTGAAGAGCCTGTTGATGGAATCACGCTCATTCAACAATATATTGAAACACCTGACCAAAGCATTACACGCTGCGAGTTTGTAGGCGGCAAGTTTGTGTATGCAGTGAAGGTTGACACAGCAGGCGGCTTTGAACTGTGCCCGGCAGATGCGTGCCAGATCAATGATCTCTTCTGCCCTGTCGGCGAACAGGTGGAAGACAAGCCAAGCTTCACCATCCAAACAGAGTTTAATGAGCCTATCATTGAAAAGTATGAACAGTTTCTGCAAGCACAAAAAATTAAAGTAGCAGGAATTGAATTTATGAAAGATAAAGATGGAAACTTGTATACGTACGATATCAACACAAACACTAATTATAATGCGGATGCTGAAAAAGAAGCTGGTATATTCGGGATGCTGCAGCTTGCTGAATATTTGCAGGGGTTACTGCAAAAACAATACGGAGTTCCAAACTAAGGCTTTATTTAGGACTTGCTAATACTTTTAGCAAGTTCTTTTTGTGACAAGCTGTGTTATGATTAGGAAATGACTTTAGTTTGAGGAGGCAACTTCTTTATGGCAAAACAAAAATATTATGTCGTGTGGAAAGGTCGTAAGCCGGGGATTTATAAAACCTGGGCTGAATGCGAAAGGCAGACAAAGGGCTTTCAAGGTGCGTCCTTTAAATCGTTTCCGACATTGGCAGAAGCAGAGCAAGCATATAAGCAAGGCGGATTCAGTTCGTCTTCCGCAGCAGGAAAAAGCAGCAATGCAGCTAGTAGCAGTTCTTCTCTGCCGATTGACGAAAACAGCATTTCAGTAGATGCAGCATGCAGCGGAAATCCTGGCATGATGGAGTATCAAGGTGTCGACACAAAAACTGGTGAAAGAATCTTCCATTACGGTCCTGTGTTTGGCACAAATAATATTGGCGAATTTCTAGGAATTGTCCATGCCCTTGTGATGCTTAAAAAACAAGGAAAAAACACAACCATATACAGTGACAGCATGACTGCACTGTCATGGGTGCGCAATAAAAAAGCCAATACAAGTCTCACTCGAGACAGCCGTACAGAACAGCTTTGGCAAATGATTGAACGTGCAGAAGCATGGCTGAAGGAAAACAGCTATGAAAACAAAATTATCAAGTGGGAAACCCATCTTCACGGCGAGATTAAAGCTGATTTTGGCCGGAAATAGATGGGATAGTATTTACGTAAACATGAATTGCCAGGAAGGCTTCCCCTTCCTGGCTTCTTTTTATTGGGATGCTAACAATTCCACAATTTGATCTTCTATGACCTTGCCCTGCTTTTCATCCATTAAGTGATTCAACAAAATCGAGAATATGTATGTTTTGCCGCTTTTACTTCTAACATAGCCTGACAGGGAGCTGACTGCAGATAATGTACCTGTTTTTGCTTTAACTGCCCCTTTTGTATTTTCAGAAAAAAGACGGTTGCGCAGTGTGCCGCCAATCATTCTATCTTTATTGCCGGAGACAGGCAGTGCCTTTTCATAAATCGGAAACCAGGCTTGCTTTTGCACGTTGAAAAGCAATGTTGACAAATCGTTTGCTGTTATTAAATCAATTGGCGAAATGCCAGAACCATCGCGCAGAAGTATTTTGTTTTTATCTAGACCAAATTGTGTCAATTGGTCCCGCAAAACAGCAATTCCCTCATCAAAGCTGCCTTCCCCTTTTTCCACTCTGCCCATTTCCTTTAAGAGTGTTTCTCCTATCGTATTATTACTGAGCTTCATAAATGGAATAAGCAGTTCTGACAGCGGCATGGATTTATGCACAATAATTGGAGTGGACAAATCTGGAGTTTTCCCTTCCTTAACTTGACCTGTCCAAGTAATGTTCTGTTTTGCCAATGCTTGCGTAAAGACATCCAGCACCATATCCGGAGGACTTTCTACTGCTACCCAAACCTTTGTTTCCTCTGCACCTATTGGGATATTTCCCTTTAAGCTGATAGATTCCCCGCCATGCTCCCTTTCTGCCTCTATATCCTCTTTTGCTCCTTGTGCGGCAGTTGTGGTTTTATTGTTCATTTCAAGCTTAAGTGAAGAAGGCAAAACACTGACGATTGCCCTGCTTCCAGCTTTTGCCCCAGGTTTCACCTTCATCATTATAGTGCCTGCATCATATTCTTTATCTGGTGACATAGTCAAAGCAGAAACTGGTGCTCCATAATAGGTGGATTCATCACTCCAGGCTAAATCAACTGAGTACGGCACATCATCATACCAGCTCGCATCTCCAATAATACTGCCATTAATTTGATTAATCCCTTTAGCATGCAAATGTTCAGCAATTTTATCTAAATCACTTGCCAGTAATGTTGTATCTCCTTTTCCTTTCAGATAGACATTCCCACTCAACACCCCATCTTCCAGCTTTCCGTCTGTGTAAATCTCTGTCTGAAAACGGTAGTCAGGACCTAAAACCGAAAGAGCAGCAGCTGCTGTTAACAGCTTTAAATTCGAAGCAGGAGCTAATCTCGTTACAGCCATTTGTTCAAACAACACTTGGCCGCTGTTTTGATCACGAATGCTGATACCAGCGAGACTTCCCTTTAATTCAGGGATGGTGTTGAGCAAGCTGTTCAGCTGACTGTTCAGCTCGCCCTCGTTTCCTTTAGCATTTGCTTCCACATGAAAGGAAATGGTTCCGCTCAGTTGTAACACAATCATTCCAATCATAACAGGAAGCAGTACGAATTTACGTCTTTTCAACATCCAACTTCACTCCTTGGCAGATGCATTTATAAAAGACTATTATGACCACAAGAGCAGCTGTTTAGACACTTAGTGCTGACAGTTAGGGCAATAGAAGGTTTTTTTAGAGGAAATCTCTGTTTGAACAATCTTTGTACCGCATCTTTGGCATGGTTGGCCTTCGCAATCATAAACACGGCAATGGTCATTATATGCGCCTGTTTTGTTATCGTTAATGAATAGAGGATGTTCCATATAGCCACCAATATCAGTCGCTTCTTTAAGTACAGTCTGAATAGCCGTATATAATGCTGTTTTTTCTTCAGAAGTTAAGTCCTCCAGCTTTCTTTCAGGAAGCAGCTTTGCATGATAACAGATTTCGTCTGAATAGCAGTTTCCGATGCCAGATAAGAAATGCTGATCGACTAGCTTGAGCTTTAATGTGCCGCGCTTTTTTTCTATATATGCCAGAAAATCCTCTTTAGTAAAGCTTAAGTCAAGTGGTTCCGGTCCTAAATCAGCAAGCTCGGCTTCTGCTTCAGCGTTTGTATATAGGTGAAGATAGCCTAACCGAAGTCCAATAAAATACAGATGCATATTTCCGAATGAAAGCTGGATTTGAACCGTTCGCTTTGGCTTGTCTTTTTCCTCTGAATAAAACATCCAGCCTCCCAGCATTAAATGCAGCAGCAGTACTTTACCGTTGCTTAACCGAAACAGCAAATGCTTAGCTCTTCTCTGAACAAGACTAACAGTATTTCCCTGAACTGCTTGTATGAAAGTTTGCGGATCAACGTTAATAGATTTTTCTCTGTTAACTATTACATTAGATATGACTTTACCTTGAATCAACTGATTTAGATTGCGTTTATAGTTTTCCATTTCTGGTAATTCAGGCATTTATGGAGCCTCCTAAATTAGTATTTGCTTGTTATCATCTGACTCTGCTGCTCTTTTCATGCACAAAAAAAGCTCCATCTTTGACTTTGCAAAGATGGAGCAGAATGCTTACCGTTTTTTTACGATTTCATAGCCAAGCAAGTCGACTGCATGCTCAATACCTTGTTCTAATGTTGAGAAGGTTGGAATAGTACTTAAATCTACTCCTGAGTTAACAATTTGCACACCTAATGTCGGACTGATGCCAACAAGGATACATTCCCCGCCTAAAAGGGACACTGCCTTTACTAAGCCATGCAGGCGAAAAACAATATACTCGTCAAATTCACTGATTGCCGTCATATCCAGCAACAAATAACTAGCTCTTTTTTTGGAAAACTCAAATAAGGTTGTTTGGAGCAGTCCTTCAAATCGCTCATCATTAAATTTCCCGACAAGGGAGACTGCTAATATCCCTTTTAACACAGGCATAATCGGTGTAGACAAATGTTTGACAAGATCTGTCAGCTCATGCGTTCTGTCCGCTACTTTTTGTTCCAGCTCACTGATATATGCTTGTTCTTTTTGTCGTGCAAGCTCATGGATATTATCATTAGGTGTAATAGTGGATGGGAAAATTTCAATCTCATCATATTCACTGCCAGACAGCTGCGATTTATTGACTTTATACCACATGTTTTCCTTCAATAAGCCTGTAAACACTCCGGCCCAATGGCTTGGTAAAAGAACGAGCGCCTGCTCTTTTTTGAGAGATTGATAGATGCGATGCTCCCAGCTGTTTTCAAGCTGCAGGATCATTCGTTTGTCCTCCAGACAAAAATGGCGGACATTAATTTTCCCCCAGCCTGCATTCCGATAAATATCGATATATTGCGTAAGTACATTTCGTGTATCAATTCTATCTTTGTAATAACTGCTCACCAGCTCGCCCATTCGGAATCCAGTTGCCTCTAAAACGGTATTAGACACATCTTCCCCTGATATCTCAATGATCGTGCTGATGAATAATTCTATCGCGGAGTCCCAAAACAGCATAGATGGGGCTCCGTCAAATGTAAATACACCTTTTTCTTTATCCCAAGTAAACACAGTTGAATCAACCTGTGTACGTATAATAGAGTCACCCATCGCTACTCTCTCCCCTTTTTATTTCTCTTCCAGCTTTTTTCCTAACCCAAACATGAATTGGTAAAACAGCTCTAACGCTTGTGCGATTGTTAAATCCTCTGTAAAACCAGCTACATTTTCAATCGGAAGGTTTACATCCCAAAGTCCGTCCTGTCCGTTAAACATCAAGCTGTAAGAATTCTCTTCTCCCAGCTGTTCAGCAAAATAGGCACGGATTACGGCTTCCTGTTTTTTAGGTGCTTTGAAGCCGAACAATGCATCATACTTGCGAAATACAGAATCTACTTCCAATGTCAGTCCTTCCACTTGAATAATGTCAAATAAATCAGACTCGATGTATAAGTATTCCTCAAGATTTGCTTTTAATAGTGAAATCTTGTCATTCAAAAAAGAGGCAGGCAAGTTGTCCTTAACAACTTCATCACTCTCTTTATTGGCAAGCTCCATATAAGTTTGACCAAGTCGGTCAGTTAACTGGCTAACAGCGATATTTTCTTCCTTTGCCAACTCATTTTCAAGTACGTATGCTCTTTCTAATGGAAGAACGGAGATTTTACTGTTAGTTGCATTTTTTTCAATGTATTTCATCATGTTTGCTTTAATCACGTTCCTGATAGCTCCTTTACCTTATTATTTCTTTTTAGATCTTTTTGGTTTATAGACAGCACTGCCTGTATGCCTGCTTGCATTTGAACCATTCGTGCGCCCTTTTTCCTGTCTTGTTCCACTATTGCTGTTTCTTTTTCCACTATCTTGCTTTTTATCTTCATTCGAAGACTGTTTTTTTCTTCCTTGAACAGCTTTTGCTTTTTGCGCAGCATGGAAGCCAGTTTTCCGTTTACTGTCTGGGGCCTTTTTCTCCTGAACTTTTTTATCATCCGTCTTTTTTAATTGCTGCATTTTTTCAATACGAATGCCAAGCTCATCTTCTATCATATCCAATGTTTGTCTGTCATCAGAAGTATATAAAGTAATCGCAAATCCTTCTAAGCCAGCTCTTCCTGTACGTCCGATTCTGTGCACATAGCTTTCTGCATCTGCTGGGATGTCATAATTGAATACATGTGAAATCCCGTCAATATCCAACCCTCTTGCTGCAACATCTGTAGCAATTAAAATTGGAAACTTTACATTACGGAAATCTTTCATCACTTGTTCACGTTTCGCTTGGGAAAGGTCACCGTGTAATTCACGGCACTCAAAGCCATTGTTTCGGAGAACTTCATACAATTTGCTTACACGTCGTTTCGTACGGCAAAAGACAACAGCCATATAAGGATTAAAGGATGTAATTAGACTCATTAATGTTCCTTGTTTCGCTCTGTCTGTTGAGTGCATCGAAAACTGTTTTACCGTTACAGCAGGACCTTGTTTTTTCTCTGCTGTTATATATTCAGCTTCTTTCATATATTTCTTGGCAAGCATTTTAATATTATCTGATATCGTTGCAGAGAACATTAAAGTTTGTCTGTTTGCTGCTGATTTACGCATTATGTATTTGACTTCCTCTAAGAAGCCGATATGAAGCATCTGGTCTGCCTCATCTAACACTAGCACTTTCAAGCGGTCGAGCTTAATGTGGCCGCGTTTCATATAATCGATTAGTCTGCCTGGTGTTGCAACAACAATGGAGATATTATCCTTCATCCGATGCAGCTGCTTCTCTACATCCTGCCCGCCGTAAGCAGTGAGCACCTCTGCATAATCTGGTTTCACTTTCTCTATTTCGGCAGCGATTTGGATCGCTAGCTCTCTTGTTGGGCTGACAATCAATGCTTGAATATAGTCTGCATCTTTTTTTAGCTTTTGTACGATTGGCAAAGCAAATGCATATGTTTTACCTGTACCAGTCTGGGCTTGTGCTATCACATCTTTTCCTTCTAAAATGGATGGAATAACCATTTTTTGAATAGGAGAAGGTTCTATTATACCTCTATTTCGCAAAAGGTTTATTGCATTATCATTGATTCCTAAGCTTTTAAAATCTGTCAATTCATATCCCTACTTTCTACTGGCTGACTTAATGTAGCCAACCATTCTTTATTTTGGCTTTTTATGATGAAAATAGCAAGTATATGTGAAGAATTCTTGACTGAAAACCTCTGTTTCTTTGTAGATTTCTCAAAAGAAAAGGAGCAATAGACCTTAGTCTATGCTCCTGGCATTGCTTAGACCAACTTTAGAATTTCGGTGACTGCATAAGCTACACCATCATCATTGTTGCTCTTAGTTATATCACTTGCTCTTCTTTTTATTTCATCAGGAGCATTTTCCATTGCAAATGATCTTGTAGACACTTCGAACTGTGTTAAATCATTGCCGCCATCTCCAAATGAGTAAATTTCATCGAATACCATTTTCTTCATGTTTTCATATCTTCTAATTGCTTTGCCTTTTTGAGCAGCACTTGAAGTGATTTCACAGTTATTTGGGAAAGAGGATGAAAAGGATACGCTGGAAATCTCTTTTAAACTATTTTTAACTGTATCAATTCGCTCAATTTCCGTTTCATTTACTACAGCTATCAATTTATATATCTTAATATCTTCCATGTCAACAATGCCTTCATAATCCTGGCTGCTGAACATTTCTTCAATTTGGTCCCATGATTTCCCTCTTAAGGAAGGTAAAGTACCTGGGAATCCTCCTCTATTTGTATAAACAAGAATACCGACGTTTAACGGCTTTAGTTTTTCTAAAAGTTCAAAGTACAATTCTTTGGAAAGAGTAGTTTCATAAAGCAGCTCCCCTGTTTCTGAATACATCATACTTCCATTCAAACAGAAAATTGGCAGCTCCAATTCAGCGACACCAGCAACTTTAATAACGTCTGCATACTGTCTGCCTGTATTTAGAATTACTTCTATATTATTGTCCTTCATTTGTTTAATAACATTTCTATTATTCTCGGAAATCAGATGCTGGTCATCTAACAGAGTTCCGTCTAGATCAATGGATACACATTTCATTCTGTTTGCCCCCTTAAGTACTATACTCTTAGTATTATAACTTTTCGTTTCTCTAATAGACAGCCTTTTTGCCTCACAAAAAATAAGGAGAGAGCTAAAGCTCACTCCTTATTATGCATCTAGCTTTGTATCAAGGGGTTTTAATCTTGCTTCAATCTGTTCACGCTGCGGCTCTAAAAACGGCGGAAGTGCCAATGACTCTCCAAGATGATCAATATGCTCATCTGTATCAAAGCCAGGACCATCTGTTGCCAGTTCAAACAAGATACCGTTTGGTTCTCTGAAATAGAGAGATTTGAAATAGAAACGGTCTACGAAGCCTGAGTTTTGGAATCTTGATTCATTGACTTTATTGATCCATGCATACAGCTCTTCTTCATCATCGACACGGAAGGCAACATGATGGACTCCGCCTCTGCCTAGCCGCTGCACAGGCAAATCGGTTCTTTCCTCAATATGAACTTCTGCGCCAGTTCCCCCTTCTCCCGTTTCAAACACTAACACATCAGGCTGATCTTTAATAGTGGAAGGAAATTGTCCTTTTAAACGGAACCCCATTAGCTCTGTAAGCACACGTACGGTTGATTCTGTTCGGCGGACGGTCAGCTGAACTGGTCCAAGGCCGATAATTGCATGCTCTAGTGGAATTGGTCCGTTCTTCCATGGTATTCCTCCTGCTACCCCACTGTTTTGTTCATCAGAAACAAGGAAGAAACGCTGGTTTTCATAATCTCTGAACTCAAGTGTTTTCCGTCCCGCTCTTTGGAGAATGTCCCCATGAGTGACTTGCAACTCATCAAAACGGTTCACCCAATATTGTAAGGATGCATCACTCGGCACACGTAAAGAAAGTGCAGAGATACTGCTGACACCTTCTTTGTTCGGAGCAAGATTTGGGATTTCAAAGAAGGTAAGCTCTGTCCCTGGATTGCCCTTTTCATCACCATAAAAAAGATGATAAACAGATGGATCATCTTGATTTACTGTTTTTTTAATAAGGCGCATGCCTAAAGTTTTTGTGTAAAAATCATAGTTCTGCGCTGCTTTTGCTGTCATGGCTGACACGTGATGAATGCCTTTAAAGTTCATCTTAACTCCTTCTTTCTATTTCTGAATTTTTTTTAGCAGATGAAGCAGCTGCTTTTTTTCCGTATCTGTTAATGCATCAAATTGAGCCGCTTGAAACATCTCTTGTTGAGGAATCACTTCGCTGTACAGCTTAGTTCCTTTTTCTGTGAGCGATACGTATTTCGTTTTCCATTCCTGTTTTCTTTCAATCAGGTTCTGCTCCTCCATCTTCTTTAAAAGCTGAGCAATATTCCCTTTTGAAACAAGTAATTTATCTGCAAGCTCTTGCTGGGAAATAGATTTATTATGACCAATTTGCGCCAGCAAATCCAGCTGTGCAACATTCAGTCCGAATTCTTTCAAGTGCTGGTTGCTTTTTCTGTTGCTTTTGTTATAAAACCGGGAAAGCCGGAACCATAACAATACGCCTAGCTTTACATTTCTGTTTGTATTCGTCATTTTTATTCACCTAATTATGAGTTTAGCGGTAAACTTATAATCTTAGTTTATAACTAAACTGATATTTCGTCAAATACTTTTACCTTAAAAATTGGATTATTTATGAATTTATTGTATGTCTTAAACTATTATCTTCTCGATTTCTGCAGACATACATATAATCGAGCAGGAAAAATGGCCAGCGAAAAGCCCAAGCATTCAGCTTGGGCTTTCATCAAATATTTATTTGCAACATTACCGGACAATGATCACTGCCCATGACATCACAATGAATTTCTGTATCTACCAGTCTATCTTTTAAACGTTCAGACAGGATAAAATAATCGATTCTCCAGCCGATATTCCGCTCTCTTACTTTTGCCATATAAGACCACCAAGTATAAACATCACCTCTGTCTGGAAACAGATAGCGGAAGCTGTCAATATAGCCTGAATCAAGCAGGCTCGTCATTTCTCCCCGCTCCTCCACTGTGAAGCCGGAATTGCCGAGATTTGATTTTGGGTTTTTTAAATCGATTTCCTGATGGGCCACATTTAAGTCCCCACAGTAGATAACCGGTTTAACGGCATCAAGTTCTTTTATATAGGTTTTTAGCTGTTTTTCCCATTCGATTCTATATCCAAGTCGGCTTAAGTCTCTTTTCGAGTTGGGTGTATACACGTTCAGCAAAAAAAATTCAGGGAATTCTAGTGTAATAGCTCTTCCTTCTAATTCCTCAAAGTCTTCCCCAATGCCGTAAGTGACACTGATTGGCTCCTGTTTTGTAAATACAGCTGTGCCGGAGTAGCCTTTTCGCTCCGCATAATTCCAAAACTGATGATAGCCTTCTAAGTCTAACTGTATTTGGCCTTCCTGCAGCTTTGATTCTTGTATACAAAATATATCTGCATCTATTTCATGAAAAAAGTCTAAGAAGCCCTTTTTTACACATGCTCTTATGCCGTTCACATTCCATGTTACTAATTTCATCTGTAATGCTCCTTATTAATAATAATCATTCTAAATTAATAGATTACCATGAAACCAGCAATCAATAAAGTAATATCCTTTTTCCAATTTAAACACAAAAAAATCTTATCCCTGTTGCTGTTATGAGCATGGGATAAGATTGCCGTTTATACAACGGTTGGCGATTCAGCAAAACCAACATCATAATGGCGAATAAGCTGATAAAGACCTTTAGCAATTTGCTCTTTACCGTATAGCGGTTTTCCATGACCTGTATAAATGGTGCTTGGCTCTAGTTTTGCCAGTTTAATGATTGATTCTCTGCTTTCTGCACGGTTTGGTGTAAAGTAAGCAGGAGGTCCATGTATCTCTTCTTTTTGCGTTAATACAGCAAGTAATGACTCTTGTTTAACGGTAACAAAAGCATCTCCTGCCAGCATCAGTCCATCTTCTTTTCTGTATAACGATATATGTCCTTTCGTATGCCCTGGTGTATGAATGCCCTCCCAGCCCTGCATGAATTCTAACTCTGTGCCAGTTTCTATTTCATGCAAATTAGAGTGAAGCCCAATACCATCACGGGGATAAAACGGCGATAAATACGACATTAGTCCTTTAACAATAAATGGTGTTGGTCTTGGATACTCCTTCTCTCCTGTTAAATATGGCATCTCCTCGTGATGGGCATATATTGGTACATCCCACTCTTTAAGCAAAACCGGCAATGCCCCGATATGGTCAAAGTGGCCATGTGTTAATACGATTGCTTTTGGCTTCTTGCTGCCAAATAACGTGGAAGCATATTTCAAGATAAATTTAGCAGAATACGGCACCCCTGCATCAACCAGTACCCATTCATCTTTATTTTTGCCTAGTCCAGAAATGAATGCGATATTTGCGATAGCTGTTCTGTATCCATATACATCTGTGGCTATTTTCATGTTCGATTCTCCTTTTTCCTATTATTGTTGCCAATATTTTTGTTCTGACACTGTAATTCGATTTATTTTTTTCAGGGATACATGTAATTTTCCGTTAAAGCGAACACTAAACTTAAACACTTAATGGAGATGCTTTAAATGAATACACAGCAAAAAAGTCTGCTTGAAGAATTAAAAAAAGATGAATGGAGTCACTCTAAAGAGTGGTTTGAATATTGGCTCGGCTATTCAGGACCAGATCACTGGCAGTTTTGGATTGGACTTGCTCTTTTAATAGTGCCGTTAATTGCTTTTTTTCTATTGATAAATAAGCGTAATGCCCTCCAGCTCGGCTTCTATGGATACAATGTTCATGTGTTCTTTACCTATATCGATTTATATGGCGCTAATAATGGTTATTGGTTTTATCCATATAAGGTGCTGCCAATCCTTCCATCCAGCTTTGCATTGGACGTCTCATTTGTACCGGTGTTTTTTAGCTTCATATATCAGTGGTCTCAAGCAAAACAAAAGAATTATTATGTATGGTCAATAATATTATCTGCTGTTTTCGCATTTGTTTTAAAACCTTTGTTTGTTGCTATAGGCATGTTCGAGTTTGGCAAAGGTGCAAATTACCTTCATCTATTTATTGGCTATGTTATTGTTGCCTTAACAGCAAAATGGATGACAAATCTGTTCTTGTATTTTGAAAAAAAAGCCAAAGTTCAGCATTCCTAATTAATCAAACCAAGCTATTCTAGCACAGGTTCACTTATTCAAAATGGATGTTTTGACCAATCTGGAGAAAAAGTGTTAAGATGGCAACGAGGTGAAACGACAATGATAGATTCATTTAAAGCAGTAGTTGTAGATAAAAAAGACGAGGATTTTTCTTTAAAAGTGGACCAAGTCAGCCTAGATAACTTATCAGAAGGAAATGTTCTTATTGAGGTTCATTATTCTGGAATAAACTATAAAGATGGACTTGCAAGTGTACCAAACGGCAAAATCGTCCGTTCCTTTCCACATATTCCAGGCATTGATCTAGCAGGCATTGTAGTCTCATCTGATGATGAACGCTATCAAAAAGGCGATAAAGTTATTGCCACAAGCTATGAGATTGGCGTATCGCACAGCGGCGGATACAGTCAATATGCAAATATCCCTGCAGATTGGATTGTGCCCCTTCCAGATGGCCTTACATTAAAAGAAGCAATGATTGTTGGGACAGCAGGCTTCACTGCAGGCTTAAGCATTCAACGACTTGAAGAAAACGGCTTGACTCCTGAAAATGGCAAAGTACTCGTAACAGGTGCAACAGGTGGTGTCGGAAGCTTTGGTGTGGCAATGCTTGCAAAGCTGGGCTATAAGGTCGATGCAAGTACAGGCAAGCAATCGGAGCATACATATTTACAAACTATAGGTGCTGACAGCATCATTTCCCGCACAGATATTTATGACGGCAAGTTGAAAGCCCTTGATAAACAACAGTGGGCTGCTGCCATCGACCCTGTTGGCGGAAGCACATTAGCTGCGATCACAAGCAAGCTTCTTTATAACGGCTCGGTAGCTGTGAGCGGCTTAACAGGCGGCGGTGATGTCCCGGCAACAGTCTATCCTTTTATTTTAAGAGGCGTTAATATACTGGGGATAGATTCTGTCTACTGCCCGATGGAAACAAGAAAAAAGGTTTGGAACCGAATCGCTACAGACTTAAAACCAGCTGATTTAACCCAATTTATTTCAAGTGAAGTAACGCTCGAAGAGCTTCCTTCTGTCTTGCCAACCATCTTGGAAGGATCTGTACGCGGAAGAATAATTGTTAACATTAAAGGATAAAAAAAGGACCTTCAAGGTCCTTTTCTCATTTCATTTGCATCCATGTTTCAATATAATGGACTGCAAAGTTTATATTTTCTTGTGGATACGCTTTAGCTACCTTCGCAAGCTCACCTTTCATATAAGACTTACTCTTTTCATAAAAGCTTATATTTGCTCCCTCAGAAGACTCTCCTGTTTCAACACCAATATTGATTGCTTTGCCAAAGTCTTTCGCATATTGCACCTCTGTTTTTACAAGAGCATTAATACCATTGATTCCTGCTGCTGCATTTCTGTATGCCATAATTGTGGCAAAATCACTGTTTTTAATAGCCCATTTTGCAAGATTGCTTTTCCCATACGTATTGGCAAATGTTATTTCATCAAACCAAAAAGGAATGTCCATACTAAACTCAAGGTTTAAGTTATTGCTTAGTTGTCCGCTGCGTTTGATTAATTTTTGATATGCTAATACAACGTCAGCTCTGTCTGTATTCCATTCTTTCAAAATATATGGTTCTACATCTAGATGAACACCTGTAAAACGTTGATTTTCCGTACTGTTTTTTTGATAGCTTTTCACCCATTGAAACAAGCTGTCAGCATAACTTTGACCGCCGTCCAACGCCCATTTCGGTGCACCATCTAATGCATGAACACTGATTTTATTATTAGTCGCTTTAGTAATAAATTGTTGATATACCTTCCGTGCAACCTCTTGGTCAACCTGCAAATAAACATCCGTTACCTGATTTTTCACTAGGAAACTAATGATTTTATTTTGACCAGCTGCTGATGTTAATGACCATGGATTCCAAATCCAAGTAGCATTTGTTTTACTGCTTTCTGCAGCATTTGCATTGAAAGCAGGCAGCATTAATCCCACCACCAGAAAAAGAATGACTAGTTTCTTCATATATATACTTCTCCTTTTAGAAAAGCCTAGACTAATCCAAAGGAGAAGTCTGGCAGCCTGGCAGCCATTCGTTTTTACTAACGGTTAGGCCCATAGCTTTGCGTCCTTGCTTTTCAACAAGTTTGCCCTTTTCAGATGTAATTTAGTTACCTATATTATAGCTTTTCTCAATCTATTTTCCTACTACTATTATCATAGTTATTAAATGTAAAATATGGTTATAAAGGAAGAAACAACAAAAAAAAGATGTGTTTAGTTACAACACATCTTTATCTAATTAACATAATAATATTATATTTAACCATTTTCAATTGCCTTACACACTTCAATCGTTAATTCTTGAGTGATTTCATCGAGCTTCGGCTGGAGAACACTATTTACCATTGGTGCAAACGTTCCAAACGCATTGATTTCCAAGTAGCCAGTCATCCTCGTCTCATTCACTCCGCTTTGCTCGGCTGAAAAATACCCGTTTCCCATAAACTTTTCATTTATACCAGTTAATTTAAAAGAAACCTCAGAAGGTTCTTCCCATTTAAGAATATCTACTCTTAACGAGATCTTCTTCTTTAGAATGCCTAGATCTGTCTTGAATTCCCATGTTGACACCATTTCTGAGATAAGTTGATGCTGTATATACCCTGGCACAAGCGGAGCCCAATTATCCATTGAGCGAACAAAATCCCATACTTTCTCCATTGGTGCTTTTACTATAACGCTATGTTTTCTGCTTGGCATTTACATGAACACTTCCTTCTCCATATGTCTATTATTATGCATATTCATATAGGAAGAAAGTATGTATACTGACAATAATTTTATTAGTTTACATAATATTATTATTGTAAAATTAATTAAAGTAATCTGACAGCTCCATCTCCATCGCTTTTTCTTTTTGCGCATCAGAGACATGTGTATATTTTTGGGTTGTATTTAAATTTGTATGTCCTAACAACTCTTGAATTGTTCTGATATCTCTGCCGTCCCTGACAAGATGTGTTGCAAAGCTGTGGCGAAGCTTATGGCTGGAGATAGATTTTTGTTTCCAGTTATATTCTGGATATTCGCTTTCAATCGAAGCACATATACGCTCTGTTATTTCCTGAATCCTTCTTCTTGAGATCCTTTTCCCTCTTCTTGAAATGAATAATGCATCTTCATAGCCTTTCATTGGCAGAATTCTATCTTCCTTAATATAGGCCGCCAGCTCATCATAAAGCTTTGCTGGCAAAGGAATATATCTATTTTTATTACCTTTACCTAAGACGTGCAACCCTCTTTTGCCAGATTGAATCGAGGATATGTTCAGAATATGAATCTCAGAAACCCGCAAACCAGCAAAAGCCATCAAGCCCATCATGATTTTATTTCTGCGCTGATGCTGCTTTTGGGAAACAATGCCGACCATTTCAAAATATGCTTTCAACTC
Organism: Niallia sp. MER 6; assembly: GCF_023714395.1. Taxonomy (NCBI): domain Bacteria; kingdom Bacillati; phylum Bacillota; class Bacilli; order Caryophanales; family Bacillaceae; genus Niallia; species Niallia sp. MER 6. The sequence goes on from NZ_JAMAUK010000007.1 coordinate 163,889, forward strand.
ATCCTTTTCTAAATAACTCGGCAGCTTTCCTTTTTGTTCTTTTGCACTAACCAGTTCAGCAGCAATGTTTTTATCGAGAAGTTCATAGTCCATTAAACATTTGAAGAAAGAGCGCAATGCTGTCAGCCGTCTATTTCTTGATGCAGCACTGTTGCCTCTTTTCGTTTTAAGCTCATTCATAAATAGAGTTATATGAAGTTTTTTTACATCCCCTAGTTCTACTTTTGCTGCCTTTTTTCTTGTTATAAATTCTAAAAATAAGAAAATATCCCGTATGTAGTTTTCTATTGTAAATTTGCTGTAATCTTTATTGTCCATCTCTGTTTGAAAGATAGTAATTTCATCCTCATACCAACTTGCTAATAAATTATTATCCATCTCTATAATCCACCAATCTTCGACTTTTATCTATTATTTATTATACTATATTCCTTAATAAACCGCACATAAGAGATATTATGCGCGGTAATGCAGTCAAAACTGCTACAAAAGAATGAAATTATCTTCTCCGTGTTATGACCTATTTAATTTTTTGCTATTTATTGGGATAATTAGTAAGAATAACTAGCTGTTAACTACTAGAACTAGAGGTGTTTTTTTGTGAAAATACTCTTTTTAATAATCAGTTTTTTAAATTTAGCAGATGGGTTATTAACCTATATTGGGATACAGCTTGAGCTAATAGATGAAGGAAACCCGTTAATGAGTTCTGTCTGGGAGATATCTCCTTTTTTGTTTTTAGCTTTGAAATTCTTCTTATCAATCTTACTCTTTATTTTCGCTTATACTTTTTCAACAAAACATGTAAAAACATGGACGATTATTCTCATTGTTCCCCTGTTATTATATGCAAGTATTTTCGCTGTCCATCTAACTTGGATTTCATACGTAATTAAAGTGTAATATAATAATATTATGTAAACTAGTATTTTTTACTCTTTATCTGAGTATATAAAAAAAACTAAATTACTGTTAAAGGAGCTTTAATCATGAATGTACATAAAGCCATTACCAAACATGTTAATAAAGTGAATGTTCGTGTAAAAAGTTCCAAGCATTAGATCAGCAGCGAGAATTCATTATTGAAGAAGCAATTGCTCTCTGCAAAAACGAATATCCCTTCACTGTCGATAATATTAATGCAGTCACAGAGCAAATTAATGAATTAGCAAAACAAGGAACTATTCCAACACGAAAAATCGTTACAATTAAAATGGTTCAGGATTTTGTAAAGAAAGAAAACTCCTTATCTTAACGATAAGGAGTTTTCTTATATTATTTTCCTGCCTAGCTGTCCCAATGCATAATGAATGCCATGCTTTAACGTTTGGAAACAATCAAACTGAGATAAATTAATATTTGCCTGTGATACGACAATACTCAGTTCTGGGGAAATTCCTACTAAAATCGTTTGAATGCCAATAAGATTTGCAGCCGAACCGATTTTCTCCAAAAGACTTGCAGTATGCTGACTGATATCCCGGTCCAAACCAGTTAAGTCTAATACTAAATAGCTTGCCTTATATTGAGGTAAATTATTTAGTGTATTAGTAACAAGCAGTTCAGAACGGTCTTCATCATACTTTCCAAGGAGCGGAACAATTACGATGTCATCATGAACGGGAATAATCGGAGAAGAAATTCTTTTGACTAATTCCTTCAGCTCTTTCGTTTTTTCCTCAACAACCTGTTCTAATCGAGCAATCTGTTCGGATTCTTTTTTCCTCGCGAGCTCATGGATATTATTCGTAACAGTAATTTCTGATGGGAAGTATTCAATAATGCTGCACTCATTGCCTTCAAGCTGCTCTTGAATAATTTTGTACCAAATATTTGTGCCGAGTAATCTGGTAAATATACCAGCATAATGGGCAGCTAAATAACATCCGCCCTTCTTTTTTCCTTGCTCTACATTTATTTTATATTCCCAGCTGTCTTTAATATGAGCGGTTAAAGTTTTCGTTTGATAATTCAAATCAAAAATTTCAGCCACACCCCAGCCTGCCGATGCATATGTAGCGGTAATAAGATTCGCCGCCTCCTTCACATCTACATCCTTCATTTTTTCAAAATACTCGCCAACGACTAGACCTTGACGATAACCGGTTGCCTCAAACACTAAGTTAGAAGCCTCTTCACCAGATATTTCTTCAATCGTATCAAAAAAAGTTTTCATCGCACTAGAAATCCAAAAAAGAACAGCATCTTGCTCTTCAAACAAAAACCTGCCCTTTTCTAATTCCCACTCAAAGTGTAAACCACCAATATGAATAGAATTATTGCTCATGTAAATCCCCTTTTTCCGTCCATTTTTCTTTTCTCTATTATTGTTATATTCACCTAGCTTATATACACTGTTTTTCATTTTTTTAAACCTGTTTCGTGAAAATTTTATGTGGAAATAATAGTTTATTTATCTCTTTCGTTTTGGAACAGTGCTTTATCTACTTATATTACTTCTCTAGTTGATTATATTTAAAATAGTTGTTATTAACACTCCATTCATTTATTTTTCCTTTCCTCTTAGTTTTACTAGGCCTCCGCCAACTCCAAATGTAAAGCATTGCATACAATATGACATGGTTATGCTTGGTGCTATTTTTCAGGGGTGCTCATACAATAGTTAATGGTAAGTACTTCATTGCTTGTGTTTAGACGTTTGAAGGAGGAGCTAATGAATGGCGGCGAAAAGATGGTCAGAGATGGCATTTCAGAATCTTCAAGAAAAGTCGATGACATTTGATGTTGTTTTTCAGCGCATTTCCAATTTTATGAGAAGAAATCCACGGGGAAATTATCGGTTGATGATTGGCACTGATTCTCAGGTTCACCCTAAGCATACTACCTTTATAACGGGCATTGTAATCCAGAACAAGGGTAAAGGAGCTTGGGCATGCATTAGAAAAATAATCGTTCCCCGCAAAATGCTGGCGTTGCACGAAAAAATTTCTTATGAAACAACCTTAACAGAGGAAGTGGTGTCTCTGTTTACAGAAGAACGGAAAAACGAACTGATTGATATTGTTCTGCCATTTATATATAGTGGAGCGACATTTTCAATGGAAGGACATATAGATATTGGCAGCGGCTCAAGAAATAAAACGAGTGAGTTTGTTAATGAAATGGTTGCAAGAATTGAATCAATTGGAGTTGAACCGAAGATTAAGCCTGATTCGTTTGTAGCCTCTAGTTATGCTAATAAATATACGAAATAATTTTTTACATAAAAAAAGCCTGTCCCAAACTGGAACAAGGCTTAATTTGTTATTCTTTTGTTGATGCCACTTCTTCTGACATCTTTTTGTTTTTGTTGATGAAGTGGATGATAAATGTAATAATGAACGCAAGAATCAATATAGCAAAGAAGATATAATGATCTAATTCAAAGCCAAAGATACTTGCAAACATTTTAAGAGCAATAATGCCAATTAGCACAAATGCAGTGTTTTCCAATTCAGGCACTTTATCAATTAATACAAGGAATAGCTTCGCTACTGTTCTCATCATTAAGATTCCAAGCATTCCACCGAGAAGCAGAATCCAAATTTCTTCAGAAACAGCTAATGATGCGAGAATACTGTCAACTGAAAATGCTAAGTCCAACAATTCAACAGAAATGACCGTAGCCCAAAATGAACCAAACATCCGGACAGTCCAGCTGTCTTTTTTTATTCCCTTAGCGTCCTCATCCTTGTTGTCAAGCCAGAAATGTTTAATAACAATCCACGCAAGATAAGCGGCACCAAGGACTTTAATCCATGTGAACTTGATTAAATATACCCCAAGTCCGATAAATAGAAAGCGGAAGAAATACGCTCCAAACAATCCGTAAGTGAGTGCTTTTTTTTGCTTGTCCTTCGGCAAATCCTTGACCATAATGGCAAGTACTAACGCGTTATCTGCAGAAAGTAGTCCTTCAAGGATGATTAATGAACCAATCAATCCCCACGAAACTGGATCTGATAATACTTCTACCCACATGTCCCAATCAAAAAAGGAAGCATAAGTGGAAAGTATTTGATGTAGTATGTCCAATGAAAAAGCCCCCAAATATAAGTAATGTAATTTCGATAATGAAAATATTATACTCCTAAATATACACAACTGCAAACCTTTAAACAGTATTTGGAAGCTTAGCCCTTGTAATGATGCTGTTATATACTATTGTAAATCTTCAAATTCCTTTGCTATTCGATCTAACGCTGTTTGAATGAGTGAACGCGGTGATGGAATACAAATTCTCTGAAAGGCTGTGCCTTCTTCTCCGAACATACTTCCATCCTCTAACAGGACATTCGCTCTGTTATAGATGCGATCATGGACTTCTTCAGGTGTAATATTATAGGCGGAAAAATCCAACCACATAATATAAGTGCCTTCTGGTATAACCACTTTCACCTTTGGCATTTTTTTGTCGATAAATTCTTTCACCATTTCCATCGTGCCGTCAATATATGTTTTCAAATCTTCGAGCCATTCTTCTCCATCGTTATAAACAGCAATAAGCGCAGATATGGTAAACGGTGATGTCATTTGGTGACCCATTGTTTTTATAAATTGTTTGCGCAGCTTTAAATTCGGAATGACCATATTTGTGCAATGAAGACCAGCAACATTGAAGGTCTTGTTGATGGCTGTACAAGTAATTAACATCTCATTATCAGCGATTTTCGCCATTGGAATGAACTTTTCATTTTTTCTGATCAAATCACCGTGAATTTCATCAGCAACGATCAATACTTGATGCTTTTTGCAAATCTCCGCTAATCTTTTCAGTTCATCTTCGCGGAAAATCCTGCCTGTTGGATTATGAGGGTTGCATAATATAAACATTTTTGTGCTGTCTTGACTTGCCTTTTCCTCAAAATCTGCAAAATCAATCGTATAATAGCTCTGCTCATCATATAGAAGAGCGTTGTTCAAAACTGTTCTGCCGTTCCCCTCAATTGCTGTTGTGAAGGGCGGATAAGCAGGACGCTGAATAATAATGCCGTCGTTAGGCTCTGTATAGGCACGGATTGCCATATTAATTGCATGAACAGTGCCAGGGCTATACACAATATGATCTTTATCGATGTCCCAATCATGTCTTTTTTTGAACCAATGCTGGATGGCTTTATAATATTCATCTGGAAAAATGGAGTAGCCGTAAATTCTGTTTTCAACTGTCTTATGCAAGGCATCAACAAGAGCCTGTGGTACTGGCAAGTCCATGTCAGCAGTGAATAAGGGAATCGTCTCTTCATCATAGCGCTCAGTAAGACCCATCTCCTTAATGAGCTTGCCGCCATCCCATTTAACCGAATATGTATTGCGCCTGTTTACTACTTCATCAAAATTATTAAGCATTATTGCACCCTCCTTGCTTTTTTTAGAAATCAATCTTCTTCATAAATCATCTTAACCGTCATCCCGCCGTCTATTGTAAGATTTGTTCCTGTGATGAAATTATTCTCTCTGTCTGTCAAAAATAGACATGCTCTAGCGATATCAGAAGGTTTACCAACTCTTTTGGATAAATGCTGCTCATGATCCACATCCCTTAATGAATCATAATGCTTCGTTTCAATCCAGCCAGGAGCAATGCTGTTAACAGCAATCCGGTCATCTGCAAGACTGTTCGCCAATGCATGGGTAATTGCCATAATTCCGCCTTTGCTTGCACTATAGCTTTCTGTATTCGGTTCAGACATATATGCCCTTGTCGATGACATGTTCACAATTGCGCCGCCGTTTGTATTGTGCCTCATTATCTTAGCTGCCTCGCGGGAGCATAAAAATACACTCCGCAAATTTGTATTTATAATGTCATCCCATTCCTCCACTGTTAGATCATAAAAAGATTTAAACAGAGACTTGCCTGCATTATTGACTAAAATATCAATCCTGCCAAACCTCTGTTTCGTTTCTTCCATCAGCCGAATAATATCCTGTTCCTGCCTTACGTCTGTTTTAATGAAAGCTGCATTTTCAGAATAAGCTGACGCTTCAATTATTTTATTAGACGCAGCTTCATCCACATCTGCAAAAACAACCTTAGCACCTTCCTTTAAATAGTGCTCTGCAATGCTTTGACCGATTCCGTTGCTTGCGCCTGTTACGATGACGACTTGATTTGAAAATTTCATCGCTGTCTCCTTTATCCTTTTTGTTCCCATCCATTTTAGTTTTTACATTTCATTATTATTGTAATAAAGGAATCCAGACATTTCAAAAATTAACACTTTAAAATTAAATTACCTGCGATTAGATACTTAGATTTATCGTACTAACAAGGGCAATTACCTGCAAGAGATTAAAAAAAGTAAGCAAAAACGCTCCATTTAATGGAGCGTTTTTTATTCATCTAGTTCTTTAACACTAATGTTTTCAAACAAAGCTTCCCAATAATCATCATTGTTTGTCCACTTTTCGTATACAGGCATTTCCACTACTGTAACATTTTTGATTGGCCAGCTTTTCACTTCCATATCCTCTCTGTCATTATGATTGACGACCAGTATATGAAACTGATTTTTCACAATATCAGACAAGACAGCTTGCAGCTGAAGTGTATCTGAAAATGATGCTTCTGTCCTAACAAATAACAAGCGTTCTCCTTCATCAAAGAATTTTAACATTCTTTCCACACGTCTATCTACCTTCTGTTTTACATTTGAATATTCCGGAAAGTTTGTAAATGTATTGCTGTCTGCTCGAAAATCATGGCTGGAAACAATATTGTAAGCGGTATCTGTAATGACTAAATGTGGATCTGTAGAGTTGATGCCTGTCGAGTACTCTCCAGTTGCTTTTAGGTTATGAAGTTCCATATATCCTGAAAATCTGTTAGCCAGCAGTCTAGTAACATCTGGCAGGTTATTTGAAGCCATCCAATCCAGCGGCCCTGCAAATGGACGCAAATTAAATTTACGCAATTGGATGCTTGCCAAGCACAAATCTCCTAAACTGAAAATAGCGTCATATGTTCCTTTCATATCTTGTACACTCATATACTCTAAGTCTCCTTTATACATGCCTTCATTTCGGACGAATAGAAATTCCATCGAAAATTTGTTGCCAGTGATGATTATTTCCATCCCATATATCTTCATTTGGCAGCCATATAGAACAAACATTATCAATATTGCATTCTTGCACAATAAGATCAGAAACTGGATAGTGATTAACGACTAATAGTGTAAAGTCACCTTTGACAACCTCACGAAGTGCGGATTGGAGTTCAATAATTTCTTCAATGGATGCTACTGACCGAATGAATAAGATACGTTTATCAGTCTGTACACTCTGAATGAATCTGGTGATTCTTCTGTAGTACTTCTCCTTAACAAACGGCAAATCCATCAGATTATCAATCGTATTCCTGTCTGTTTTAAAATCATGGTTAAAGCTGATGATATTATCAATATCATATACAAGCAAATCGGAGTCTGAAGCATATCCGGTAGTGACTAGGTTCTCTTCTGCAAGAAAACCGGTAAAATAAGTGCGAATCAGCTTGGCTACATTGTGCACATACCTTATCCCTACCCAATCTAGCGGACCGGCAAATGGCCTGAGATGAAACTGTCTCATTTTCATGGCTGGCAGGCAGTTTTCACCTAAACTATAAATAGCATCATATTCACCTTTAATTTCATGAAGCTTCATGTACATACTCCTTTTAATAACACTAGTGTGCCATTATCAAAATGAAAACTCATAGAGGCAAACAGGTGATGGAAGAGGGGGCTAGCAGCATACGACTATAAACTGAATTTTACAAGGAAAAGGAAACACAATATGGAGAATGGTTATTAATTATTATAATAATGATAGGTTTTTTGTAAGCCTTCACTTATGCTGTACTCCGGTTTCCATCCAAGCTGTTCACAGCATTTTTCATTTAAAAGACAGCTGTGTTTAATATCACCTGTCCGGCTGGTAACATGAATGGTTTCTAGACTGTCTGGATGAAGTTCTAATAGAATCTCAGCAAGTTGATTAATGCTTGTTGGCTTATTTGTACTTACATGAAAAATATCATTGCTGCCGCTTGTCGTTGCTGCGATGTTTGCTTTCACAACATCCTCAACAAATACGAAATCTCGTGTCTGTTTTCCATCTCCATGGATTTTTAAACAGCTTCCTTCTTTAATCCTGTCCATAAAAACGGCAATAACACCGCCTTCTCCTTTGGCAGTTTGTCTTGGACCGTATACATTTCCATAGCGCAGGATGGTGAAATCCAGTCCATATAATACTTGGTAAAGTTGAATATACTGTTCAGCAGATAATTTAGATAATCCATAATAGGAAATTGGTGATGTACGATCGTGTTCTTCAATCGTTTCTTTTTGAAGATTGCCATACACTGCAGATGTAGAGGAAAAAATAATTTTTTTCACATTTGCTTTCCGGCATCCTTCCAATATATTAATAGTGCCGTTGATATTGATATCTGCATCTTCACATGGATTGTTAATCGATCTTGTAACATCTGCCTGTGCTGCTAGATGGAATACGAATGCAGGTTTTTCGGCTTCGATTATTGCTTGCGCCCTTTCACTGCGGATATCCACTTCATGCAATACCACATTGGGATGTTCAGGGAAATAATGGCCTGACGAATAATTATCCAGTATATGAACTTCATATCCCTCTTTTAATAAATAATCTGTTAAATGAGAGCCGATAAAACCTGCTCCACCAGTAACTGCTACTTTCATCCTTCTGCTCCTCTACTCATTTTTAATAGCTTATGATATTCGAGTGTTCCGTGTATATGGCGGGTGACCATACTGAGCCAAAAATGGACATCTCCTTATAAGAAAAAAGCGAATGGCGACAAACCATCCGCTAAAAAACTCATAATTTTTCTGATGGTATCTTGTTGATTGCCGTTGTGTCAGGGATTCTATAATTAATTGGTAATGCCGAAGTTATTTCATCTACATAACGTCTATCCACGAAGGCTTTTTTTGTATGTCCCCTTTTTTCAAACAAATCATCATAGTTGTCACTAGACATCTCATCAAATATTTTTATCATGCGGAAGTTAGGAAGGTGATAATCAGCTGGTAAAGCTGCTACGATTTTATCAAATATTGTCCGGTCCACAAAGAACGGCTTTGCTCCCGGCTTTTTAACAAAAAGAGATTTATAGACGTCACTTGACATCTTAGAGAAAACCTCTAATGTTCCGATATTAGGAAGAAGATAGTCTTGAGGTAGCACTTCACCAAGTCGGTCCATAATATGATTATCAATAAATAACGGCTTTGCTGCGGTATTAGCAGGGGAGTTCCTAATAAATAAATGTTGATACGCATCTACCTTCATCGGCTGAAAAACAGATATCGATTTTTCGTTTGGCATGTTGTAATCCGAAGGAAGAACAGAATTGATTTTTTCCCACACTCTTTGCCGTTCTTCCTGCCTTTGCTGCTCTTCAAGCTTTTTCTGCGCTTCGAGTTTTTGCTGCTCTTCAAGCTTTTTCTGCGCTTCGAGTCTTTGCTGTGTCTCGAGCTTTTGTTGTGTTTCCAGCTTCCGCTGTGCCTCAAGCTTCTGCTGTGTTTCGAGCTTATGCTGTTTCTCAAGCTTTTGTTTTGTATCCAGCTTCTGCTGTGCCTCAAGCCTTTGTTGTGTTTCGAGCTTCTGCTGTGTTTCAAGCCTTTGTTGTGTTTCGAGCTTCAGCTGTGTTTCAAGCCTTTGTTGTGTTTCGAGCTTCAGCTGGTTCTTACGACTTTGTTGTGCCTCTAATCTTTGTTGTGTTTCAAGTCTTTGTTGCTCTACTACTCTCTGGTACTGTTCTAGTCTTTTTTGCTGTTCTAATTTTCGTTGCTTTTCCTGCTCTCGCTGCTGTTCGAACCATTTTTGATAATTCTGCCACTGTTGATGTTGACGCCATTGCAGCGGTCTTTGTGTTTTTTTAGCCTTCTTTTCATCTGTATGATTATTTGTGTTTTCTTCTTTATTAAGATCATTCGTCTTGTCCACATCTTCCTTTTTTACAGAAAAGGGGAGAATTTTATGGATGTTCTGTTTCCAAGGAAACTTCATTACCTTCCTTCCTCCCTCCCTTTTGCTAACGCAAGCTCATACACTTCCAGAATACTTTTAGCTCCTTTAGATAATGACCAATGCTCTAGTCCCCATACTCTTGCATTATTTCCAATAATGGATTGAAATTCAGGCGTACTTAACAGCAGCTGCAACAATCCGTATAATGCATCTACATCTTCAGCCGGATAGATCAAACCTGTCACCCCGTCCTCAACCATTTCAGGAAGTCCTCCTGCATCACTTACAATGGCAGGCTTTCCGGCAATTTGTGCTTCTACCAGTGACAGTGGCTGATTTTCCAATAGACTAGGAAATACATAAATATCGGACTGGGAAACTAGATACGGGACATCACTCCGATTCCCAAAGAAAAATACATCATCCTCCAATCCTAGTTCTATTACTTGTTTTTCCAATTCCTTCTGTTTATCGCCTTCCCCAATAATCCAACAAACCCAATCGTCTCTGTCTTCCTTAAGCTTACCTAAGGCAGCAATTAAATGATGTACACCTTTCATTTCAATAAGGCGCCCCGTATAGGTAATAATTGTTTTATCTTCAGGAAGTAACAGTGATTCATTTACCTTTTGTGTTTCCAAAAGGAATGTATCAGTGTCAAAACCATAGTGCAGCACCTTTATTTGCTCTTCTGGCACTTGGAACTCCTCTGTTAGAATTTTTTTCATCCAGTTGTTTGCTACAATTGTATACGCCGCAGCAGTAGCACCAACCTTTTCCATTTCATCATAATAGGCTCGAGCCATATAACCGGTAGATGATTTATGCATTCCTTTCAGCTGGTGTCTAATTTCATGTGCCACTGAACCATGGAGTGTCGCAACTAACACGGTTCCCTCTGGCAACACTCTTGCAAGGCTTGCAGTTGCAATGACATCCTGTGTGTGGATGACATCGTATTCTGCAAGTCCAAGATAAGCCGCTGAAAGTTCAAAAACATAGCGCTGAAATTCAGTGTATTTCACTAGTGCATTAGCATGGATCTCTGGATATGCTTCTTCTGTCAGCTTCGCTTCGAGCAATGGCATGATTTTTTCTTTCTCAATGGAGATATCTTTATTGTAGATATATACAACACTTGTATCTTCATTAAACCCGAGCAGGTCTACTTCATGCCCGAGTTTTTCTAATTCTCTTTTTTGTTGTTCCATATAATGCCAGACTCCTCCGACATGGGGAATGGGCCAATAGGTTGCTAATAGTATTTTCATATTTTTCGATTCTCCTTTACTGTAATATTTCTAAGTCTTAAGGGGTGGTTGCTTGGCGATAAATCGCCATAATATTCTCCACTCCAGTTTCTAAGGACCAATGCTTTAGTCCCCATTGCTTGGCGTTAGCTCCAAGAAACGTTTGGTATTGCTTATTTACTAAAAGCATATAAAGACTGTTCCGAAGCTCTTCGACATTCCCTTTTGGAACAATCAATCCTGTTAACCCATGTGTAATCATTTCAGGGAGTCCCCCTGCATCGCTCACAATACATGCTTTGCCGACAATCTGTGCTTCAATAACAGATAATGGCTGGTTTTCGATCATGCTTGGCAAAACATAGACATCTGCCCTAGATAGAAACTGCGGGATGTCTTCTCGTTTTCCAAAGAATACAATCATATCTCCCAAACCAGCTTCTGCAGCTTGAAGCTTAAGTTCATTCAGCTTTTCACCTTCTCCTACAATCCAGCATACCCAATTCGATAAAGAACCTCTGAGCTGTTTTAATGCTTCAATTAATACGTGCACACCTTTCAATGCAACTAGTCTTCCAGTAAAAAGAATTACTTGTTTCCCAATTGGTTTTGTTATGCTCCTATCCTGCGGATCGATTCTGTTCAAAAAAGCTTCTATATCAAATCCATAATGGAGGACAGTCATTTGCTCTGCTGGTACATGAAATTCATTGATGAGAATATCCTTAAGCCAATTGTTTGCAACAATTGTTACATCAGCAGAAGTTGCTCCTAAATACTCCAATTCATCGAAATACGTACAGCCTATTTGGGAAGTTGCTGTAACATGTTCATAGAGAAGATGATCTTTCATTTCGTGTGCAACTGAACCATGCAAGGTTGCAATTAACTTAGGTCCATTCAACTGCAGCTTCCCAAAGCTAGTTGTTGAAAACACATCCTGTGTATGAATGATATCGTACTTAAGCAAATCGAGACTGGAAATGGCAATTTCATATCCAATCCGGTGTTTTTCACAATAAGTGACAACTGGATCTGCCATATACGGTTTATGCTGGATGCTTGCTAAACGGCTGTTTATTTCTACTTGTAAATCATCATTAAAAATCTTTTTTTCTTCTGATACAAAATATGTGTACTTATGCAATTCTCCGTACCCTAATAAATCTACTTCATGACCTAATACCTCAAGTCGTTTTTTTAATTGGTTCATATAATTCCATACTCCTCCGACATGTGGAACGATCCAGTATGTCGCAAGCAGGATTTTCATATATACAGCCCCTTTCCGCTTTGTCTCTTTATTCATATTTAAATAAATAAAACTAGTATAGGCTGTTGCCTGTAAAACGGGTGGACTTTCTAAAAAAATCCATATTTTACCCATAATATTTGTCCAAGCTTCTTAGTATTTTGCACATAAGCTATTTTGTAACTTCCGAGAAATTGAAAGGAGGTGAAATAAATGCCTGTTGCATTACAAGCCTTTACAAATCCAACAAACACTGTCCGAATTGCAGACTCTGCTACAGCACCTGGTCCTGTTGTTACTGTAGGCCCACAAACTCCGTTAATTGATGGAAACAGCTCCTACATTTGGTCTCCAGTCAGTGTTTCTGGCCAAACAGTAACATTCCGCAGTGTCTTTTCATTAGGTGCTCCGCTGTTGGGTCTAGCTTTGCCATTAACAGTATTTTATGCATATGCTGGAAATCAAACTGTGTCTGTTACAGGAACATTACAGGTACTGGATGTATTAGGAATCATTGTTCTTACAGTTCCTTTATTCTCAGGTGATACGAATTTAGGAAATCCGTTAAACGTAAGCACAATTGCAGCTGATACTCTATTGGCAGCAAGTATACTAGGCGGCACGATAAACATTACCATTGATGCTGTTGTGACTGCACCTATCACGACTCCTTACGAACCAGTCAACACTGGCCGTTATCTAGGAGAAATCACTGTTCAAACAATTGTCTAAACCTAAAAACTAACTGATAGATTAAAACTAGGAGGTGAAAAAATGCCAATCGTTTTACAAAGTTATACTACTCCGGCCAATACAACTATTGTCGCAAATACTGCTGGCGGAACATTTCCACAAATACCAGTTGTGGTAACACCATCTGCCACTGCCCCATTCATTGACGGGAGCAATGCTTATATTTGGGCCCCTAATAGTGCAACGAACCAAACAGTAACCTTCGTAAGCAGATTCACTTTTCCGTTAGGTCTTTTAAATGTTGCTTTGCCAGTCAGTGTCAACTATGCCTTTTCTGGAACGGAAACAGTCATCGTTAGCGGAATATTAGAAGTCGTCAACCTACTAGGCATTGTTATTGCGACAATACCGGTATTTACGAATGTTGTGAATGCAGGTGGACCTTTAAGTGTAGAAATCGCATCCGGCGATGCCCTTCTTGCATTGCAGCTTCTCGGCACTAACGCAGTTTTGACTATTACTTCAACAGTAACATCAGGCGCAGCAGGCACTGGAAATTATTTAGGACAGGTTACGGTTAACGAAGTAATTGCACTTTAACTAAAATAACTGTTTATGCTTCCCACTTTATTAGCGGGGAGTTTTTTTGTTACTTAAGAGCATTTATTAACATAATTTTCTATTAAAAAAGGTTTGCTGCCTAGAACATGCGGTACGGACATGCATATGTTATAGAGATTCTTCATTAAAGGCTTTACGAGAGGTGAGAAATGAAAGTATTGACAATATTGGGGACAAGGCCAGAGATCATACGTCTTAGTTTGATAATTGGCAAACTCGATCAATTGGCAGATAAACATATCCTTGTGCATACAGGACAAAACTTCACTTCGTCATTAAGTGAAATATTTTTTCAGGAAATGGGAATAAGAAAGCCAGATTATGTGCTTAGTGAAAAGCATCAGTCGTTGGGAGAACAGCTTGCCGTCATATTCAAAGAATTAGAATTGATATTAAATAGAGAAAAGCCGGATAAAGTGTTGGTACTTGGTGATACAAACAGTGGTTTAAGCTCCATTTTAGCAGAAAGAATGGGCATTCCAGTCTATCATATGGAAGCTGGAAACCGATGCTTTGATTTGGAAGTTCCAGAAGAAAAAAATAGAAAGCTAATTGACAGTGTCTCTAGCTTTAATCTCCCATACACACCACAAAGCAAGCAGAATCTTATGCAGGAAGGATTCCCATCGAGCAGAATACTTGTGACTGGAAATCCCATTTACGAGGTACTGCTTCATTATGGCGAACAAATTGATTCTAGTCGGATATTAGAAAAACTTTCCCTTAAAGAACAAGATTATTTCCTCGTTACCACACATAGAGCGGAAAATGTCGATTATAAAGATCGGTTAAAGGAAATCATTACTGGCATCAATTCGATAGCAAAATTGTATAAAAAAAGGATTATTTGCAGCATACATCCCCGCACAAGAGCTCGTATAGAACAAAACAAAGAGCTGAAGATTGATCCTTTAATTGAATTTTATGAGCCATTTGGATTTTTTGATTTTGTGAAGCTAGAACAAAACGCCCTATGTGTGCTTACTGACAGTGGAACTGTCCAGGAGGAATGCTGCTTATTCCATGTTCCGACTGTAACAATCCGCAAGACTACAGAACGGATGGAAACAATTGAATGCGGAAGTAATATCCTGTCCGGGCTGAATGGCAAACACATCACAAGCTGTGTGCAGGCAATGGTTAATCAATCAAGAAAATGGTCTTTTCCTGAAGGCTATGATCATGTAAATGTATCAGATAAAATAGTAAAAATTGTATTGGGAGGAATGAAAGTTGTTTGAAAATAAAAAGATTTTAATTACTGGTGGAACTGGTTCATGGGGACATGAGCTGGTGAAGCAGCTGCTCAATGAAAATCCAGAGGAAATTCGCATTTTTTCCAGAAATGAATCTGTGCAATTCATGATGAAACAAGAGTTTGACAATCATCCTAAGCTGCATTTTATTATTGGTGACATTAAAGAAAAAGAAACCTTGATGGATGCATGCCAAAATATCGATTATTTATTCCATTTAGCAGCCTTAAAGCACGTGCCAATTTGTGAACACCAGCCTCTTGAAGCATTAAAAACAAACGTCATTGGCACCCAGAATGTCATAGATGCTGCGATTGCACAAAATGTCCACAAGGTCGTCTATATTTCAACAGACAAAGCTTCTGATCCGTCTAATTTCTATGGTTTATCAAAAGCGATGGGAGAAAAATTAATCATTCATGCGAACACACTTAATACAGATACGAAATTCGTCTACATTCGCGGTGGTAATGTTCTCGGAACAAACGGAAGTGTTATCCATGTCTTCAAAAAGCAAATTCGTGATAAGCAAACGGTCGGCATCACAGATCTAAAAATGACAAGATTCTTTTTGACCGTACAAGAGGCAATCAAACTAGTATTTAAAGCAACATTTGAAAGCTTTGGCGGCGAGATTTTTGTCATGAAAATGCCTGCATGCCGAATTATAGACTTAGCTGATGTAATAGTCGAACTTTCACAAGTAGAAAATGTAAAAACCGAAATACTCGGAATCCGCCCAGGTGAGAAAATTCATGAGCTGCTGCTGTCCAAATATGAGTGTACTACAACATGCATTTATGATGAGGAATATTATGTTATCTTGCCATCCATTCATATTGATGGGTTAAAAGAGCATTATGAAAATTGCTCTCCTGTTGACCTGGATGAGTATAATTCTGGCATCGGCTTAATCAGCAAAGAGGAAATCAAGGAGATACTATCGAAAGGCGGTCTTATCTAAATGAAGCTCTTAGTCCTTGGTGGCAAAGGGATGGCAGGACATGTAATGGTAGCTTATTTCAGAAAAAATCCGAAATTTAAAGTCTATTACACATCAAGGGATAAGCAGGATAAAGATAGTATTTATCTGGACGTGACCGATCTGATTTCTTTGGAGAAAATCATTGAATCTATAAAACCAGATATAATCATTAACTGTATCGGCATCTTAAACGAAGATGCCGAGAAAAATCCTTTTATTGCCATGCAAGTAAACAGCTTTTTACCGCATCAGCTCGTCAAACTAGCGAAAAGAAACGGCGGAAAATTGATTCATATTAGTACAGATTGTGTGTTTTCCGGCGATGAAGGAGATTATACAGAGGACAGTATTCCAGATGGTACTACCCAATATTCCAAAACAAAGCAATACGGGGAAATTAAAGATGATGAAAACCTGACTATTCGAACTTCAATAATTGGCCCTGAACAAAAAGAACACGGAATTGGCCTCTTCTTGTGGTTTATGAAGCAGACTGGTGAAATTAATGGATATGAGCACGTATATTGGAATGGTGTAACAACCATAGAGCTGGCGAAAGCAACTGAAAAGATGATTGAAAATAATGTAACAGGTCTTTATCATTTATGTGTAAAAGAAAAAATTTCAAAGTACGAATTGCTAAAGCTGTTCCAAACAGTGTTTGACAAAAAGGATGTGAAAATCCTTCCTGATAAGGAAAATAAACTTGACAGGACAATCGTAAATACGAGGACAGATTATGTCTACACTCCCCCCTCATACTTGGATATGCTAAAGGAAATGAAAACTTGGATGAAAGCAAATGAATAAAACAATCTTAATTACCGGTGCTAGCGGGTTTACAGGAATCCACGCTTGCAGATTTTTTGCAGAAAAAGGCTACCATGTTTATGGAGCAGCTAAAAATACAAATTCCCTCATTCCTGGCATTAAACAGCTCCTACTATGTGATTTAGCTAACGAACAGGATGTGGATAAATTAATTGAAACATGCAAGCCGGATTACTTGCTGCATCTTGCAGGACAAAATCATGTCGGAGACTCCTGGGATAATCCTGTTAAAACACTGGAAATAAATGCGCTATCAACAGCCTATTTGCTTCAGGCAGCAGCTAATCACAGGCCAGACTGTAAAATTCTAATTGTCGGTTCAGCCTTGCAGACCAATCCACAGGATATATCCGCTATCCCGCACCCTTACAGTTTAAGCAAAACAATCCAAACAATGATTGCTCTATCTTGGGCTAATCTGTATGATATGGACATTAGAGTCGCAAAACCAACAAACTTGATTGGCCCTGGTAATTCTAACGGCGTTTGTGCAATTTTTATTAAAAATATTCTCGAGGCTTTAAAAGATGGAAGAACACCAGTTATCAAGGTTCAAAATATAAATGCAACAAGGGATTTTATCGACGTTCGCGATGTTGTGTCTGCATATGAATATATCTTGCTTAAAGGAAGCAAAAACGAAGTGTATGATATTACAACAGGTGTTAGCCAGTCGTTAGGAAATGTTTTAGCGCATCTGGAACAATTAACAGGAAGAACTATTGATATAAAATCAGCTTGTTCTGATGCTTCCGATACTGCTCCTGTGATATACCCTGTTAAACTGAAAGGGTTAGGCTGGCAGCAGGAAAGGTCACTGACATCTTCTTTAGTTGATATGATCAATTATTATCAAGGATAAAAAATGAGTCGTGCATGAAATGCGCGACTCTCTTTAGTAGTTACCAGTTGATTTCTCTAGTTCTGTGGTTTTACACCAAAATCACTCATCATGGAAACAAAGTTCTGGCAGTACTGCTCTGGACTGAATTCACGTCTCAAATGCAAGTAAGCACTTGTTCGGATATGTTCCCTCAAGGGTACGGAGAACATCAACTCCTTCGCTTCCTTACACGCCGCTTCAATATCTCCTAGCGGATAATACTTTCCAGTTACATTATGGATAATAGAACTTCTCACCCCATCAGAGTCTGTTGTAAGTACAGGACATTTGCAGCTGAATGCTTCGAGCACAGAATAAGGTGCACCTTCCACTTTAGATGTAGAGCATAGAAAACCGCCCGAATCTCCAATCATCGAATAATAATCTGCCATTTGTTCATTCGGGATATTCGGCAATACTGTCAAATGTTCAGCTAGCTGGAGCTGTTCCACTAAAAGTTGAAAGGCTGCTCTCTCCTCTTGTGTCGATAATGTAGGATCCTCAAACATATAAAGCTGAATACCATTATTAACACCATTTAAGAGCTGTTTTCCTATCTGCAGAAACTCTCTCCAGTTTTTATTGTCTTCCAGTCGTCCAATCCAAGCTACAATCGGTTTCTCCGATTTTGGCAGGCGCTTATACGCGAATTTTTTGCTGTCGAAACAATTATTAAATTGGTAGGTTGGTATGGACGGAAATAATTCACTGAAAATTTGAGAAATATGGGGTGTCTTAGGATTGAGTAACCCAACTTTTGGTGTTGTCACATATGGTACTGCGTTCGTCATTTCGGTTTTGGCCACATGCTTTGGTCCATACCCTTGTATTTCCAAAATAATAGGGCCAGTGTATCCGAAATTCCGAAAGCGCGGAATCGATTTATAGTCTGAAATGATTACCATCCATTGATAATTGCCTTTATCTAAAATTGCTTTAATTTCTGTATCATCATCTGTGATAAATGTTGGTCCTTCATGGTCATTAACTAAATCTCTTGCTTTGCGGAAATATAGGAAATGGCTGTTAATACCAGCCTGTTTAAGGGCAGCTGAACGTTGGCGATTTAATGTTTCCACCCCGCCGCTCGGCACATAATAGACAAATAGAATATTCATTGTTGTTTTCCAGCATCCCTTCATATCATTATTTTTTAACATGCTTCTAATAGGATATGGAAAAGTGCTCCAATTTGACCTCTTTTTTGTTTTTTAAGGAGAAAAAACTTTGATGAATGATGTAATTCAGTCAAGCACATACCTATACAGCAAGCAGGAGATATACATATATTACTATTACTGAAAAGAATTTCTACACAAACAGAGGAATAAAAAGAAGGAGGAAGTAAGTTGTATCCGAAAATATCAATCATCATCCCTTTTTATAATTGCGCTTATGTAGATCAAGCCATCAGGAGTGCCTTGAATCAAACCTATCCGAATGTAGAAATAGTTCTAGTTGACGATGGCTCCGTTAAATACAGAGAAAAAATTATGCCATATAGGTCACGAATAAAGTATATTCGAAAAGAAAATGGTGGTACTGCAACAGCTTTGAACAGGGGCATTGCAGAAGCGACCGGTGAGTATATAGCATGGCTTAGCTCAGATGATCTTTTCAAGCCCGAAAAACTTAAGCGGCAAATGGAATTTATGTTGGAAAGAGGATTAGACGCAAGCTTTACAAACTATGATATTATCGACAGTAACAATAATGTACGAATCCCATCTAATGGTGCCAACTATTCAACTATGAAGGCAGTATATGAAGGTTATTTATACTCTAACCCAATAAACGGATGTACTATTTTAATCAAAAAAACCATTTTTGAAAAATATGGAGACTTTAACCCTGCAATGGTATATACACATGATTATGAAATGTGGTTTCGTTTACTGTCTAAAGGGGTGCATATTGTTTACTTGGAAGAGTCATTGACACAGTTCCGCTCCCATTCTGAATCTGGTACAACTAAATACCAACAGCAGATGCTTGCAGAAATGCAGGTCATTGAGGCAATGTACAGACCGCTTATAGTTCAGTATATTGTTGATCATTATTTACTTCTTTAAGTAATAAAAAAGTGATTTTTTGGATGCGTAAAATCTATAATTACAGTTAGAATAGGACAAACCCCCATCGATCTTTTTGTTCGATAGGGGTTTGTCTAAGTATTGCTATAATTATTCTCCGATTACAACTTTCTCCATAACATCGCCGTTTCTCATTGCTTTAACAGCAGAGATTCCAGATGTTACTTTACCGAATACTGTATGTACTCCGTTTAAATGCGGTTGAGGATCATGTACGATAAAGAATTGGCTACCGCCAGTGTCTTTACCAGCATGAGCCATTGATAATGAGCCTTCTTGGTGTGTATGAGGATTGCCTTGTGTTTCACATTTGATTGTGTAACCAGGACCGCCTGTACCGTTGCCGTTAGGGTCTCCACCTTGGCTTACGAAGCCTGGGATAACGCGATGGAAAGTCAATCCATCATAAAAGCCTTCTTTAGCAAGTTTTGTAAAGTTTTCTACTGTTCCTGGTGCTTCGTTCGGATAAAGTTCGAATTCGATCTTTTCACCGTTTTGCATTAGTATGTATCCATTTTCTGCCATTATTTACATCTCCTTTAATCTTTGTCCCTATTTTGTTGGGACAAATGTTTCAACTTATCATACCATACATTCTATCAAGAAATAAAATGTATTGCTTGTCCTTAAAAAAAGCTAGTGCTATTCTACCTTTTGCGGCTCTGGAAAATTAACGCCCTTCGTATCCACACTTACTTTCTTCATGATAACATCTTCCTTCGGTTTATCATTAGCATCTCTGTCAACGGCAACGATTTTGTCGACTACTTCCATGCCGCTAATGACTTTACCAAATGCAGCATATTGGCCATCCAAGCTTTCTGTCGTTTTAGTCATAATGAAAAACTGAGAGCCTGCTGAATCTGGATCGCCTGATCTTGCCATGCTGATTACGCCTCGTTCATGCTTCAGATCATTGTCAAATCCATTGTCTGAGAACTCCCCATTTATCGCATAGCCAGGACCACCTGTGCCATTCCCCGCCGGATCTCCGCCTTGGATCATGAAGTCAGGAATAACTCGATGAAATGTTAATCCATCATAGTAACCCTTTTCTACAAGTGTAACAAAGTTGTTGACAGTATTCGGCGCTTTTTTCGGATATAATTCGATTTCAATCTTTGAATCATCTTCCATGGTAATGGTCACAATTGGATTTACCTCAATAGTTGGAGAATTAGATGTAGAGCTTTTTGAATCCTCCGCTTCATTCGTACTGCCGCATGCTGCAAGTCCCATCGTTAGCAACAACAAACATGCAAGCAATAATCTGTTTTGTCGGAATTTCTTCTTCTGTTCCATATTACACCCCCTATATACTTGACGAATTAATTGTACATAAAGAGATAAAAATAAACAAATCTAAAACAGTCAAATGTACTTACAGTTCAATATAGATACGGTAAACTCCATCAATAAATTGTTCATCATACACATAAAATCCATTATCTTCAAGCTTAGCAAGGATTTGCTCTTGTGCTTCCTTGTCAGTGACAGTAATATACCCTTCACTATCGTATGTTTCGAGTGCTTTATTTACAGCATCTTCTGTTGTGAGCACTTGCCCAACCGTTTCTTTTAAAGTCATTTAGCAATCCCTCCAGAAAAATTTACAAACTACTATTAAATGATACCCTGTTTCCTTTAAGGCTGTAAACAACCATCGTAAATTTTACGACAGCTGTTTAAGCAAATAGGCGGCAAGCTGTTTCGATTCTATTCTGACTGCTATGGAAGGTGGCTTTGCTCCTGGCACGAGCTGCAGTGGATGACCAATCCATACGATGTGTTCATCTACAATGACAAACGGAAAGGGTGCGTCATATTCCATACTATCGACACGTTTATTTTTAAAACTCTTTACTGGACCATATACTTTGCATATTGTGTTTGCAGCAATTGCTTCTAAAAGCTGCAGCCAGTCTTGTGGAACTTGAACTATATCCGGCATTGCAGCAACAATGGTTTTTCCATTCTTCATATCTTCCCATATATCTTTCGTGTTTTTTGCATGCTGCCATTTAAGATACGGGTGGCTGGAATTAATCCATGTGCCGATTTTCTGCTGTTCAACTAGTAAATTCTCACTCCATTGATGCTCCACAAGCTTTCTTACAGCCTTATCTCTGCCTACTCTTCTTTTGATGAAATCACAGTTAGCAATATGAATAAACTTACCCTTAGACCTCGTAATTGCCACGTTCAATAATCTTTCACTGTCTTTTCCAAGCAGCAGCATTCCCGGCCGCTCATGAGGGTACCCTTCTGTGCTGTCAAATATAATCATATCCTTTTCACTGCCTTGGAAACGATGGACTGTCGCTATCTGAATACTGCTATCAGCAAGCTGCTTAGGGAACAGTTCAGCGGTAACAGCGTCCATCAGTTCACTTTGAGCTCTATATGGCGTCACATAGCCAATGCTTCTTATTCCGCTTTTCCATGCTTCTACAATCAGCTGTAAGGAGAGCAGCATATGCATGAGATTAATACGTGATTTTGTGCCTTTTTCAAAGCTGCCATAATAGCCAAAATTACTTGTATCCAAGAGGATATTGGCTTCTTTCGGAAAAGGACCTTTTTCTGTGATCGCTTTTCGCGATGATGAAACGGTTGGATGATCGGAAACAAGTGAGTGATAAATATGCTTATTAGTAAAAGACGATATGCTTGGATGCATCCTTCTCTGTTCATTCAGTAACAGCAAATGCTGATGAAGGGACCCAGATGCTACACTGTCGGCAACGCCTGACGCATGGAAAATATCCTCTTTCAGCCATTTATTCACTGCTTCGCTTCTGCTTGCTGCAATCGGAGGCAATTGTTTAAAGTCGCCGCAAACGATCAATCGCTTTCCAAGTGAAGCTGCAAAGGCTGTTTGCGGCACATAGGCCATACTTGCTTCATCAAGGAGAATAAGATCATATTCATCCTCATAAATAGCTGGGTCTGTCGCAGCTTTAGCAAGTGTAGTGCCAACTACCATCGCCTTTTTAATAAACTGCAATTCTTTTTTTCGTATTTTTTCTAATACTCTTGCAATCTGTTCCTCCATTTTAAGTAGAGCTTGTGAATCTCTGCTACTGAAGGATCTCGCTAAATCTCTTTTTAATTTAATCTTTTCATCTAACAATTCTTGTTTTTGAACAGCTAAAGCTTTGTCCTTCTCGTCAAGAAGTGCACTTGTTGTTATTTTTTCATCGTGCATATCCATTTCTGCTGCATTGCCTCCATACCGGAGAATATCGCCAATTTTAAATCTTTTTTTGCTTTGTGCTGTTTTCGTTATTTCCTTCATGAGCACATCTACTGCTTGGTTGCTTTGAGACAGGAGAAGAATCCTTTTTCCCTTCCAATATTTTTGGAGGGCAACTCTTGCTAATGTATATGTTTTACCTGTTCCCGGCGGTCCCCATACAAAGGTGATGGGATTATACTTGCTTCTCAAGGAAAGATCATGAACATGGTTTTTAATCATATCCTGGGGATGCTTCGCAGGCATGGAAGGATTCATCAGCCTTTTAATTCGCATTCTTTTCGTCTTATTTTCCTTAATCGCATCAAACCGGATCATCAGCTGCTCCAAAAGCTCCCAAGGATCGTGGCAGACAAAAGCTTCTGACACATAATCGCCGATTGATTTGTCAATCTGGAGGATTAAGCTTTTACCATCTGAAGACAGAATGCGGCCGTTAATCTTGGCTTTCCCCCAAGTAAGGACAACCGATGAACCGATAGGTATTTTAACGAAAGAAATGCTTTCAAAATAATATGTATAGTTCTCCTCTGTTTGAAGATGTTGGCCATTAAATAACGCTATTTTCGTACTGGAGAACCTTTTTAAATGATTTATTTCCTGCTGAAGAGCAAGCTGCCATTCTTTTATATATCTAGAGGTGCTTATCATTGTATTCCCTTCTAACTTCTTAATGATTTTTTTATTATAGCACCAAATTGTCATCATGAATGAAAAAAGGAAGACTCAAGGGTCTTCCTTGTATATCCTCTGCTGCCAAACATAATAACCATATATGATAAACGAAAGTCCGTACATGATTAAAAAATACTGCCATGGAGCAATCCCTTTATATTCAGCAATATGAAGCTTACTTAAGCCTGGCAGCACTGCAAATGCCATTAATGTATCCATGATGATGTTCGTAATCGTAAAAATAATAAAGCGGCTGCTTGTGAAATAAAATATCCAAAACGTTCCTACCGGAAATAGCCCATATGCGAAGCTAACATCAATCATATATCCCCATGGAACAATATATGTATGAATAATCCACCATTTATAATGAAACGCTATTTGAAAAATGATTGTCATTAAAAAAACCGTTAAAATTATTACAGGTATATACTTTTTAATGCGCTTCTTATTAGCAAACAGCAAGGAAAACCACGGGAGAAGCAAACTTATATAAAGTATCATTTTAGCTGTCATGATAATACTCCTATTCGTTAATTTCCCTTTATTATTTTTCCGCTCTTTGCAATTATGCAATAATGCAAAAAAACGGAAGGAAAAGGGGCATAATTGCCTACTTTCCTTCCGTTTTATCTTCGTCTTGGGTGATATATTTATCAATTTTTTCGTCTAGTCTTTCCAAGCTCTCTATTGCTCTTTTAATACTTATCGTCCGGTAATGGTGATGCCCGCCTGGCTCCTCATCCTTTTCGTCTGCTGCTTTAACAATTTCCTGCAGCGGTGTTAGGATGACATTTCCTCCAGGAATGAAACTGTCTGTATGAAACAAAACAGCTAATGCAATTTCTTTTGCTTTAACCGGATTTTCACCGAGTCTGATAAGGAGTTTATGTGCTCTTTCTGCCCCTTTAATAGGATGAATATCATTTTTTTTATACAGCTGATAATCCCATTTACCGTCCTTATACCACGTATAATGTCCCATATCATGAAGAAATCCTGCTTTAGCGGCATTATCCACATCTATATTTCTTTCTTTAGCCAACTCAAAAGCATGATAAGCTACGGCCAGAGCATGAGCTAATCCTGATCGCGTAATATACTTCTGCGCAATATGGTGTTTAAAAATATCTGTCAGTCTTACATCTCTCATCTCCGACACTCCCCTTGAATTGTTGCAGGCAATGTCCAAAAAACTTAAATATTAATTGCTCTATTACGAGGACAGCCCTTGATTTTTACCCATTATATACTATTAGATGAAAAAAGATAATAAAAAGGGTAAACACATTTTCATTTTTTTACCCATTTTATGTATGATTTATTCTTCTTCCATAAAAAAAACTGGCATCCTTTAGGATACCAGAAAATAATTATGCATTAACGGTTGGCAAACAAGTTACACCCATCAAATATTGATCTACTTTATACGCAACTTCTCGGCCTTCATTTATTGCCCATACAATTAAGCTTTGGCCTCTTCTTGCATCACCTGCTGCAAAAACGCCATCTACATTTGTTTCAAATTCGCCATATTTAGCGGCAATTTTGTTATTGCGTGTATCTACACCAAACTGAGAAAGAACAGATTGTTCTGGACCTTCAAATCCAATTGCAATAAACACTAGCTGAGCAGGCCAAACCTTTTCTGAGCCAGGAATCTCTTTAAATAAAAATCTGCCGTCCTCTTGTCTGATTTTCTCCATTTGCACTGTATGAAGCTCCTTCAGGTTCCCCTCTTCGTCATGCACCATTTTCGTTGTTTGGATGCTGTACTCACGAGGATCTTTACCAAATTGCTTTTGTGCTTCTTCATACGCATAATCAAGTGTGAAAACATGAGGGAAAGCAGGCCACATATTATCAGTAGCACGAGCTAATCCTAGCTGTGGGTGTTTTCCGAACTGAACAACTGTTTTGCATTTTTGACGAAGTGCTGTTGCAACACAGTCTGCCCCAGTATCACCGCCGCCGATCACGATAACATCCTTTCCCTCTGCATCAATGCTCGGTTTACCTAGACTTGGATCAAGCAGGCTCTTCGTTGATTGTGTCAAATAATCCATTGCAAAATGAACGCCATTTGCTTCTCTGCCTTCGATATTTAAATCTCTTTGCTTTTGCGCTCCAGTACAAAGGATAACAGCATCAAACTGAGCTTTTAGCTCTTCAGCCGTAATGTCTTTACCGATTTCCGTATTTGTGACAAAATCAATTCCTTCCTGTGTCAGGAGGTTAACTCTTCTTTCAACATCCTTTTTCTCCAGCTTCATGTTAGGGATACCGTACATCAACAGCCCGCCAGGACGATCAGAGCGCTCAAATACAGTGACAGAGTGCCCCGCCTGGTTAAGCTGATCAGCGCTGGCAAGGCCAGCAGGACCGCTACCGACAATCGCTACTTTCTTGCCTGTACGGTGTGATGGTATTCTTGGTGAAATCCAGCCGTTTTCAAACCCTTTATCGATAATAGTTTTCTCAATATTCTTAATCGCTACAGCTGGATCGGAAATGCCAAGAACACAAGACCCTTCACAAGGGGCAGGACATGCTGCTCCTGTAAATTCAGGGAAGTTGTTTGTTTTCAGCAATCTTTCAAGTGCATCCTTCCATCTTCCTTTATAAACTAAATCATTCCATTCAGGAATCAAGTTATGAATCGGGCAACCGGAGGTGCTTCCTCCGATTTCCATCCCGATATGGCAAAATGGTGTGGCGCAATCCATACATCGTGCACCTTGTCTGCTTAGCACCTCGTCAGAGAAAGGAGCAGAATACTTCTTAAAATCGTTAATGCGGGAGAGGGGAGACCTTTCTTCCGCTTCCTCTCTTTTATATTCCATGAAACCCGTCGCTTTGCCCAATTGTTTTCTCTCCTTTCTTACCGAACTGCTAAAGTCATCTTAGTAGTTTGCTGTTTTTTTTTGCCTTGGTTTGAGTTGCTCTCAAAAGCTTTCATTTCCGCTTCTTCTTGCGTTAATCCATGGTCAATGCCTTCTTGGATTTGGCTGATCATCCGTTTGTAATCTTTAGGGATTATTTTTACGAATTTAGCAGCATTTTTCTCCCAGCTGTTTAACACTTGCTGTGCTGAGAAGCTGTCTGTTTGTTCCGCATGTTTACTGATTAAAGTCCTTACTCTCTCCAACTCTGCCTTATCTGTCAATTCTTCAAGCAGAATCATTTCCATATTGCAAAGATCCTTAAAGCTGTCCTTGTCGCTTGGCAATACATAAGCAATTCCTCCAGACATACCTGCACCGAAGTTTTTGCCGACTTCACCAAGGATGACTACTTCCCCGCCTGTCATATATTCCAGACCATGATCACCAATACCCTCAACTACAATGCTAGCTCCGCTGTTTCGGACTGCAAAACGCTCTCCTGCTTTACCGTTAATGAAGGCTTCACCGCTAGTTGCACCATAGAATGCAACATTTCCTGCAATAACATTATCTTGAGCAGAAAACGATTCAACTGATGGAGTCTTAATGACGATTTTACCGCCGGATAAACCTTTTCCAACATAGTCATTCACATCGCCGTTCAAGCGGATTGTCAATCCTTTTGGAATAAATGCACCTAAGCTTTGGCCTGCAGATCCTGATAAATGCAGATTGATTGTATCTTCAGGCAATCCCTGCTCTCCATACTTTTTAGAAATTTCACTGCCGACAATTGTACCGATAACACGATCTGTATTGCGTACATGGTAGTGCAGGTCAATGTTTTCGCCATTTTGAATCGCTTTTTCTACTGCAGGCAGGATTTTTCTCATATCAATGCTTTCTGCAATTTTATGGTTTTGCGGCGTTTGGAATGTTCTAATTCCATCCACTTGGTAAAGAAGCTTAGTTAAATCAAGGTCTTTTGCTTTCCAGTGGTTTTTAGCATTCTCACCGACAGTTAATACATCTGTTCTTCCAATCATCTCATCAACAGTGCGGAAGCCTAATTGTGCCATAATCTCTCTTACTTCTTCTGCGACAAAACGCATGAAGTTGACAACATGATCTGGATCTCCAGCAAATTTATAACGAAGATCTGGATTTTGTGTGGCAATCCCGACTGGACATGTGTCCAAGTGGCAAGCACGCATCATTACACATCCTAAGACGATGAGCGGTGCTGTTGCGAAGCCAAATTCTTCTGCGCCAAGCAATGCTGCCAGCACAACATCTTTACCTGTCATCAGCTTTCCGTCTGTTTCTAGGACAACTCTGCTTCTCAAACCATTAAGCATTAATGTTTGATGTGCTTCAGCTAATCCAAGCTCCCACGGAAGACCAGTATGTTTGATACTTGTTTTTGGTGATGCACCCGTACCGCCATCATAGCCGCTAACAACAATAACATCTGCCGCACCTTTTGCCACACCTGCAGCAATCGTGCCGATTCCGCCTTTTGAAACAAGCTTCACACTGATTCGAGCATCACGGTTCGCATTTTTCAAATCGTGAATAAGCTGTGCCAAATCTTCAATAGAATAAATATCATGATGCGGCGGAGGTGAAATTAAGCCAACTCCCGGAGTAGAGCCCCTTACGTCTGCAACCCAAGGATATACTTTGTTTCCTGGCAGCTGTCCGCCTTCCCCAGGCTTTGCACCCTGCGCCATCTTGATTTGCAATTCGCGGGCATTTATTAAATAATGACTTTTTACACCAAAACGTCCTGATGCAATCTGTTTAATGGCGCTGATTCGATTGTCGCCATTCACATCAAGCTCGTAACGGGCTGGATCCTCTCCGCCTTCCCCGCTGTTTGAGCTGCCGCCTAGACGGTTCATTGCAATTGCCAATGTTTCATGCGCTTCCTTACTAAGCGATCCAAAGGACATAGCTCCTGTTTTAAACCTTTTTACAATGGATTCAACTGATTCGACTTCTTCTAGATCAATTGGATTCTGGTTAGCATTAAAGGCAAACAAATTTCTCAAGAAGTTTAATCTCTCTTCATTGGCTGCCTCTGAATATTGCTTAAATAAGCTGTAATCAGCTTTTCGGCATGCCCATTGCAATGTATGAATTGTCTTTGGATTGAACGCGTGATGTTCTCCGCCTTTTCTCCATTGGAACTCACTTCCAGAATCTAAAGTCTCATCCAGAATATTTGCATATGCTGCATCATGTCTGTCAGCAGCTTCTTTTGCAATTGTTTCTATACCTATTCCGCCTAATTGTGATACAGTTCCAGCGAAGTATTTATCGATAACCTCTTGGCCAATGCCGACTGCTTCAAAGATTTGGGCTCCGCGGTAACTTTGCACGGTAGAGATACCCATTTTGGACATTACTTTAACGACACCTTCAGTAATTACAAGATTATAGCGTGCTACAGCTTCCTCGTAGGAAATGTTCAGCAATTCATCTTCAATTGTCTTCTGATAAGTCGCATACACTAAATACGGGTTGATAGCATCTGCACCAAAACCGATTAAGCTCGCGAAATGATGAACCTCTCTTGTTTCACCTGATTCTACGATGATACTAACCTTTGATCGAAGTCCTTTTTCAATTAAATGCTGGTGCAGTGCGCTGACTGCTAACAGGACAGGTATAGCTTTTTGTTCTTGATTCATTCCTCTATCCGTTACAATTAACAGGCTAACACCTTCAGCAATGGCATTTTCTGCTTGCTTCAACAGGCTTTGAAGACTCATCTCCAAGTTATCTGTGAAAGTCGCTGCAAAGCTTTGTGCTGTAAATCCGTACAGCTCATTTGCTTTCAGCTGATTGATTTCAGCATTAGAAAGGATTGGACCTTCCAACTGAATGCGGCGACAATTCTCAGCTGTCGGGTGAAGCAGGTTGCTTTCAGCTCCTAACCAAGTCAATGTTGATGTGACCACATGCTCCCTGATTGCATCAATAGGAGGATTGGTTACTTGGGCGAACAGCTGCTTGAAGTAGTTGAATAATGATTGGGACTTTTCAGACAATACAGCAAGCGGTGTGTCATTCCCCATTGAACCGATTGGATCCTTGCCTTCTGTTACAACAGGCAGCAAGTTTTTTTGGATATCTTCATACGTGTATCCGAAAGCACGCTGGCGTGTCAGTAAATCTTGGAAAGACTCTGCTTCATCGTTTTCCGATTGCTCTAGCTTAACAACTTCCTCCAGCCATTCTGCATACGGCTCTTGAGATGAAATTTCGCTTTTCAGCTCATCGTCAGAAACGATTCTGCCTTCCTCTAAGTCTATTAACAGCATTTTTCCTGGGCTTAAACGGTCTTTATATAGAATGTTTTCTTCTTCTACCGGTACAACACCTACTTCGGAGGAGAACACAATATAATCATCTTTTGTCACATAATAACGAGCAGGACGTAAACCGTTTCGGTCTAATATTGCCCCGATTTGCTTACCATCTGTAAATGTGATGGCCATCGGACCATCCCATGGCTCCATCATTGCACTATGAAACTCATAAAATGCTCTTTTCTCGCCAGTCACGTGAGGGTTCTCTGTCCAAGGCTCCGGGATAAGCATCATTGCTGCATGAGCCGGCTTACGGCCTGCAAGAATGAAGAATTCCAAGGCGTTATCGAAAACAGATGAATCACTTCCATTTGCATCAAGAATTGGCAGAACCTTTTGCAGGTCATCACCGAAAGCTTCTGACACAAATTGCTGTTCTCTTGCCTTCATCCAATTGAAGTTACCGCGCAATGTGTTAATTTCTCCGTTATGGATCAAATAACGGTTTGGATGGGCTCTTTCCCAGCTTGGAAAAGTATTTGTGCTGAAACGTGAATGCACAATAGAAAATGCGGACACGAATTCTGGGTCTTGCACATCAAGATAGAATGTTTCTACTTGATCGGAAGTTAACAGCCCTTTATATACAATGGTGCTCGTAGACAGACTCGCAAAGTAAAATTCTCTTTCTTCTGCCTTGCCCCAATTTTCAGATAATTTACGGATAATATAAAGCTTGCGTTCGAAACCAAGCTTCTCTAAACCATTATTATTTTTAATAAACACTTGTCGAATTACAGGACAGCTCTTTTGAGCGACTTTTCCGATTTTTCTGACATCTGTAGGTACAGTTCGCCAGCCGAGTAGCTCTTGGCCCTCAAGCTCGATATATTCATTTATCTTATTTTCAATTTCATGTCTGTTTGGATCATCCTTTGAAAAGAAAACCATTCCGACACCATATTGTCCGCGCTCTGGCAATTCAAAATCCGTAATCTCCTTGCGGAAAAATGCATCTGGAATTTGAACCATTAATCCGGATCCATCTCCTGTCAACGGATCGCTGCCTTGACCACCGCGATGATCCAATTTACATAGCATGCTTAGTCCCTTTGAAACGATGTCGTGAGTTGCCATCCCCTTAATATGAGCAAATAACCCGATTCCACACGCATCATGTTCAAATTCAGGTCGGTATAGACCTTGTGCTTTAGCTAATTGGTTGTACGTCATTTCAACCACCCCTGTCAGATTTTCTAACACTTTTTTTTGTTCAGATAACCCAATTATACTATGCAAATTCATATATACAATATATTATTTGGATAGAAGTAATCTAATATTGAGATGAATAGGAGGATTAACCTAAAAAATGGAATTAAGACAACTGAAATATTTCATCGAAGTTGCAGAAAGAGAACATGTATCAGAAGCTGCTGAACGCCTACATGTTGCGCAATCCGCTATAAGCAGACAAATTGCTAATTTGGAAGATGAGCTAGGTGTCCCTCTATTTGAAAGAGAAGGACGAAATGTCAAATTGACATCAATTGGTAAAATATTTTTAACTCATTCCCTTGCGATTATGAAAGCAGTAGATCGTGCTAAAGAACAAATTGATGCTTATTTAGATCCAGAAAGAGGCTCCATTAAAATCGGGTTTCCGACAAGCCTTGCCAGTCATTTGCTGCCGACGATAATTTCCGCTTTTAAAGAAAGGCATCCGAACATAGCCTTTCAATTGCGACAAGGCTCATACAGTTTCTTAATCGATGCGGTAAAAAATCGAGATCTGGATTTAGCGTTATTAGGCCCTGTACCGACAGATGATTTTGATTTAAAAGGGAATATATTATTTACAGAAAAAATCTTTGCCCTTCTCCCAAGCAATCATCCGTTGTCCGAAAGACGTACACTTCGGCTAAGGGATTTACGAAATGAATCATTTGTATTGTTTCCGAAAGGTTATATTTTGCAAAAAATAGCTTATGATGCATGTAAACAAGAAGGTTTTTTGCCGAATATAAGTTCTGAGGGAGAGGATTTAGATGCTATTAAAGGGTTAGTTTCAGCTGGAATGGGAGTGACATTGCTTCCTGAAAGCACCTTTTATGATAATGTTCCAAAATTCACAGCAAGGGTGCCAATTGAGAATCCTGCAATCAGCCGTACGGTCGGTATTATCATTCCCAAAAACCGAGAGCTGCCGCCGTCTGTACAAACTTTCTATCATTACGTGATTGAGTTTTTCTCCATTCTAGAAAAATACCAATAAAAATTTTATGCAAAATAATTAATTTTTATGCAACTTGTTCCTAACGGTTCAAGAAAGCCGTATACAAAGTATACGGCTTTAACCAATTTTTAACCCTTTTTTGTCATCTCTTCTACAAGAGAGTGGAAAATAGACATTGCATGTTCTATTGGTTCTGGAGTAGTTAAGTCAACACCTGTTTTTTTCAGCAAGTCTAATGGGAAATCTGAGCTGCCGCTCTTTAAGAATTCTAAATAGCTATCCAAGTCTTCCTGTTTGCCTTCCAAAAGCTTATCAGCAATTGTAATAGCAGAAGCAAAGCCTGTTGCATACTTATAAACATAGAACGGACGATAAAAATGCGGAATTCTTGACCACCCGTGCTTCACTTCATCATCAAGGACTAGCTCGCTGCCATTGTAAGCTTTAAAAAGAGTCTCATAAGTCTCATTGAAAAAATCAAGTGTTAGCGGTTCTCCCTTTTCTGCTTTCTCATGTACCTCTTTTTCGAACTCGCTAAACATTACTTGCGTGAAGAAAGTCCCTTTAAAGCTGTCGATAAAGTGGTTCAATAAATGCTCCCGTTTTTTCGGATCTGTTTCTGTTTTTAACAGATACCGAATCAGCAAGACTTCATTGACTGTTGATGCAACTTCAGCTACAAAGATGCTGTATCCTGCACTGATTGCCGGCTGATGCTTATTGCTGAGATAAGAATGCATCCCATGGCCGCACTCATGCGCCAATGTAAAAAGACTGTCAAGGTCATCTCGGTGATTCAACAGGATGAATGGGTGTACCCCGTATACTCCTAGATTATAAGCTCCCGACCTTTTCCCTGGTGTCTCTCTCACATCAAAATAACGTTTTTCCTTAAAGCTTTTCAAAACATCAATATACTCAGACCCAAGCGGCTCTAAGCTTTTCAGCATAATATCATAGGCTTCATCAAATGAGATTTCCTGCTTCGCTGCCTCGCCTGCAAGGGGAACACTTAAGTCATATGCATGCAGCTCATCGACACCTAATTTTTGCTTGCGGTATTGCATATATCCATCCATATATTTCAAATTATTTCTAGTTGATTCTATCAGGTTCTCGTAAACTTCCTTTGGAACCCGATCACCAAACAAGCTTTTTTCAAGGGCTGAAGGATAATTGCGCAGTTTGGATGTTTTAACATTATTTTTGACTGCAGATGAAAAAGTTGCTGCAATTGTATTCTTGAGTCCGAGATAAGGTTGATAGTATGCCTTGTAGGCCTCGATTCTTTTTTCTCTATCATCGCTTTCCATCAGCTTTGAATACATACCTCTTGTCAGCTCAACTTTGTTTCCGTTCTCATCTGTCACATCCCCAAACTTAATATCTGCATTATTAATCATCCCGAACACTTGGCTTGGAACAGACAGGGACTCCCCTAATTCTGATAAGATCTCTTCCTTTTCTTTGCTTAAAACATGCTTTTTATAGGCAAACGACTCCAGCAAATCCTTTTCAAAATATTTCAAGCCTTCTTCTTGCGCAATATATGCTTTTAATTGGCTCTCTTCCAGGCTTAAAAGATACGGCATAAAAAACGAGCTTGCGCTGCTCCATTTTTGCCCTGCACTTCTCGCTTGGTCTACAAGGCTTTGAGCGCTGTTATTTCTGGTATCTGTATCAAGCAGCAGCATGCCGTAAGCGAAAACCTTCCTATATATGTAACCGATTTCTTCAGATAGCTTTAGATAGGCAAGCAAGCTTTTGGCATCGTTTATATTATCATTGTAGGTAGCAATCTCGCCAACCTTTTCACTGACTATGTCCAAATCTGCTTTCCAAGCTTGCTCTGTTTCGTACAGATCACTAAGATTCCATTTCTCTATGTCTTTTACTTCATTTCTGTCTTTATAAGAAATCATCTGCAGCCTCCTCATTTGTTTAAGTTTATTCCATCATAATGGATAGCATTTACTCCTGTCCAAAAATTAACACTATTGTTTTAGCAGAAAAATTTTCTGCTTTAGATGATTAGTTTATGCAGGAAACTAATTTGTCATGAATCTTTTGCGCTGTTAAAGAAAAGCCCCCGGAGATAATCGCCGGGGGGCAAGAATTGCTTATACTCCTGGGAACCAGCCAGGAGAGTTGATAATTGCATTCCAAAGCGGATCTGGCACTACCAGTTCCTTCTGCTTGCTTTTATCTAATACTGAAACAATTTCACTTTCTCTGCCTTCCTCGATTTTTTGAACAAAATCAGGATCGATAATGAGCTCACGGCCAATAGCTAAAAGATCAATATCTGTTTCAAAGGCTTTTTTTGCATCATCTGCTGTATACACGCTGCCGACACCAATCACTGGCACACGTCCATTGACACGCTCGATAATCCATTCAATTCTGGATTTGCTATCATCAGCGCCACGTCTTGGTGCTGACCAGAACTCTTGTAAGGAAGCATGCAAATAATCTAGGTTTTTGTCTGCAAGTGCATCAATCAAGGCAAATGTTTCCTCCATCGTTAAACCTGGAGTTTCCGGTTCTTCTGGAGAGAAACGATAACCAACAATAAATGGCTCTGTTGCTTTTTCTGCTTCTTTTTTCACAGCATCAACAACAGCAAGCGGGAATTCCATTCTATTCTCTAGAGTACCGCCCCACTTGTCGTTGCGTCTATTTGTGTGCGGTGAATAAAACTGCTGAAGCAAATATCCGTTTGCGCCATGGATTTCAACACCATCAAACCCTGCTTCCACAGCACGTCTTGTTGTTTCACCGAATGCTGTGATAATTTCAAGAATCTCTTCTTCTTTTAAAGGTCTAGGAGCTGGATTATTGTCTTGTGCAACATCGCTGGCACTTACAAGCTCACCATTAGGCACTAGGTTTGGAGGACAAGATCTGCCGCCATGGAAGATTTGCAGAATTGCTTTCGCCCCTTCTTTTTTTATTGCAGATGCAAGTTCTCTTAAAGACGGAATGAATTCATCAGAATATGCAGCAAATTCTCCCGGGAAGCCTTTGCCGTTTTCTGTTACATATGTACATGCAGTAATAACCATGCTGACACCTTTAGAACGTCTAGCATAATAGTCAACCTCAGCTTTGGTAACTGTGCCGTCCTCGTTTGATGAGAAATTAGTCATTGGCGCCATTACTAAACGATTTCTCAGTTCCAGCTTATTTGCCAAGTTCAATGGTTGGAAAAGCTTTTCGGATTGATTACTCAAAATTAACACTCCTTTTAAATTATATTTACATAATGTTTCTTGATTAAATGAACTTCTGCTTCACTCCTGTAGTATGCCTTTATCAGGGTGAATTATTGAAGTAATGTCATCTTAATATTCTCGCACTTAAATAGTCAAACGATTGAACTCGGCCAAAAACAAAAAAGCACCCTTGGTGTTACCAAGCGGTGCTGTACTTATATAAAAATAACTTTAAATCGGTTACTTCAAAGACTCCAGTGCCTGCTTAAGATTAGCATAAACCTTGATTGCCGCCATATTTAGTCTTGTTTCCACAACTGTTTGAGCAAGCTGCGGGCGCAAGCCGGTTACAATGACCTTGATGCCAAGGAGCTGAAGCACCTCGCCTAATTGGTACAGATAAGAAGCGATTTCCGAATCTATATTTTTAATGCCAGAGTAATCTGTAATAAGATATTCAAGCTGAAGCCCAGCTATATGGGGGACAACTTTTTCCATTATATACGAAGCTCTGTAGGCATCGATTAAGCCAACAAGCGGCAGAACAGCTACACCTTCTTTTACAAGCACAACTGGGGCAGACAGCTCCGCCAATTCCTGCTGGGCTTTCTTTCGGTAACTTTCTGATAAACATTCATAAGTGGAGACTGTTTCACTTAAGCTAGTGTCGAGTATATCGTCAACCATTTTTATTAAAAAAGCATTCTCACTAAGAGCTAGTCCAAACTTAATGCTTAACTCTGTCAGCAGCTCATTAAAAATCTTCCTTGTCGGCTGGTAGCGGATAACGATTTCTGAAATTCTTCCTCCTGCGTTCAATTGCTGTTCAGCATTGTGCTTACTCCAAGCAATTAAATCCGCTGGCACTCCTGACACACCTGTATTAAGTGACTTGCCTAAAAACCCTAAAAACTCTTTGTACATGAGAAATGCATTATTTCTCTCGTCATCAGGGATGCTTAAATCTAAACTGCTGAGAACTCCCTCTACTATTCTATGAGCAAGGACTTCTGTATTTTCCTCTATGTACTCAGCCACTTTACACATTGTTGTCATATATCATTCCCACCCTTTACCCCAATAGTATAACTAGATTATAACGCAAAAAAGGGCGGTTTTGGGAGAAATATTCCGTCTTTATTGCAGCTAATTTGACTATAAAAAAATAATAGCTTGCAACAAATTAATAGATATGGTATATTTATTTCTGCGATGAGCTCTATTGAATAAGTCAATAAACGCTAATGTGCTATGTGGAGCACAGTTTATTGCCTCAATAACGTAAGGACACCATTTTTGGTGTCCTTTTTCATTTTTTTCAAACGAACAACAAAAAGCATGAAGATTTGCATCTCCATGCTTTGATATATAACGACTATTATTAAAAACTATTTAGGAGATCAACTTGTTTAGTTCTTCTGTTAAACGAAGAAACTCAGGCTTATCACCAGCGATTAATGTTGCATCAATCTGCTTTTTTAGACTCTGTTTCTTGAAATTATAAAGGGCTTTCTCCAAGACCATTTCAGCTAATAAAGAATCAACTACATTTCCTTCTGACTGTTGTGGTGCATTTAATAAATACTTTTCCATTTGAATCAACCCCTTTGCTTTTTTATATTATAGCAACAATTTTCTGATAATTCAAATACTTTTTCGAGGTAATTTCTCCCTTTTTCTAATAAGAAAAAAATCTCCCTTTCCGCTATAATCTCAACTGATATTCATGTATTCTTAAGATGTAGAATAAATTTTTTTAAGGAGATACAAATGAAATATAAAATGATTGTACTAGACATGGATGACACATTGCTTCAGGATGACCATACAGTCTCAGAAGCGACAAAGGCAGCATTGATTAAAGCACAGGAACAAGGGGTTAAGGTAGTTCTTGCTTCAGGCAGACCTACGTTTGCGATGTGGGATACTGCAAGAGAACTACATCTGTCTGATTATGGCAGCTATATCCTTTCATTTAACGGCGCGAAAATCACCAATTGCCGAACGAATGAAGAGATTTTCAGCAGTACGCTTTTACCAGAGGTTGTACACCAGCTGTTTGAATTGAGTAAAAGAGAAAAGGTTTGGCTTCATACATATGTTGGCGATACTATTGTGACAGAAGAAAACAATCCATTTACGGAGATTGAAGCACAAATAACTGGGCTGCCAATCAAAGCTGTGCCTAACTTTGTTGATTACATAAAAGACCCTGTTGTAAAGGTATTAATGGTTAAAGAAGAGGATATTCTGAAAAATGTGGAGAAAGTATTACAGACAGAACTTTCAGAGCAACTGAGTGTTATGCGCTCCAAACCGTTTTTCCTTGAATTCACGGAGAAAGGTGTTACTAAAGGCACAAGCCTATCATTATTGATTGATCGCCTTGGCATCACAAGAGAAGAAGTTATCGCAATGGGAGACAGCTATAATGATGCCGCAATGATTGAATTTGCAGGTCTTGGCATTGCAATGGGCAACGCTCCTGACGACATTAAGCTAATAGCCGATTATGTAACAGATACAAACAATAATGACGGAGTTGCCAAAGCGGTCGAAAAATTTATTTTAAACGCTTAAAAGCTTATTTTGTCAGCTTGTGAATGGATTGCCCAAAACTTAAAAAATGGAGGATTAATATGAAGAATGATCAATTGTTGATTGGGAGCCACAGCGAATATGCCCCATTAAAAAAAGTGATTTTAACATCTCCATTATATATGACTATTAAAGAACCAATAAATGCGATCCAAAAGCAGTATATGAAAGAAAATATTGATACAGAATTAGCTGTTAAACAGCATCAAGGCTTTGTTGAAGCTTTGAAAGCTGAAGGCATTGAAGTTGTGCTCCTTCCTGCTGAGAAGCAATTCCCTGAACAGGTATTTACTAGGGATATCGGCTTTACACTTGGTGATCAAATGTTCGTTGCGAAAATGGGGCATGATGTCCGTAAAGGAGAAGAGCATGTTCTGTTAAACTGGCTGAACGAGCAGGAAATTTCTTTTACGAAATTAAACAGTGACAAGATTGAAGGCGGTGATGTGCTGATTGACGGCTCGACCATTTATGTCGGTGTCAGCAATCGCACAAATGAACAAGCCATTAATCATCTTCAAAGCTTGCTGCCTAACTATGAAGTGATTGCTGTTCCATTCACAGACAGCTTTTTACATCTTGATTGTGTATTCAATATTCTTTCGCCGCATGATGCGCTGATTTATCCTGGGGAAATTGATAAAGATAAATTGGAATTGTTAAAGAAGCGGTATTCTCTCATTGAGGTGACAAAGGAAGAGCAAGCAACACTCGGAACAAATGTACTATCTATCGGTCATAAAAAAGTCATCAGTCTTCCCATTAATAAAGGTGTAAATAGTGAGCTGCGCAAACGCGGTTTTACAGTGATTGAGGTTGATATAACGGAAATCATTAAGTCAGGCGGAGCCTTCCGCTGCTGCACACTTCCTTTGTACAGGGAAACACAGACAACATAATTAAAAGAGCCGCTGCCATGATTGACAGCGGCTCTTTTATTTTATACTTCGACTGTCCAGCCAAACGGATCTTCTGCTCTTCCGTTTTGGATGTCTGTCAATGTATCATAGACTTTTTTCGCAAGCTCGCCAGTTTCTCCGTTATTAAGAGTAATGGATGTTTCATTCCATAAGAACTCACCAATTGGAGAAATAACCGCTGCTGTTCCTGTACCGAATGCTTCTTTCAACTCACCATTTTTATGAGCTTCAAAAATCTCTTCAACAGAAATTCTGCGTTCAACTACAGGGATGTCCCAATGTTTAAGAAGATCCATGACGCTTCTTCTTGTCACACCTTCAAGGATGCTTCCGTTTAATGCTGGTGTAATAACTTCATCACCAATCTTGAAGAATACGTTCATCGCGCCTACTTCTTCTACATATTTCTTTTCGACTCCATCAAGCCATAATACTTGAGAATAGCCTTTTTGTGTAGCGATTTGCTGCGCTTTTAAGCTTGCTGCGTAGTTACCAGCTGTTTTTGCTGAGCCAGTTCCGCCAGCAACGGCACGGACATACTCATTTTCAACAAAGATTTTTACAGGTTTAACACCTTCTTTGTAGTATGAACCAACCGGTGACAAGATGATCATGAATTTATAGCTGATAGAAGCCGCAACACCTAAAAATGGTTGTGTAGAAATAACGAAAGGACGGATATACAGGGAAGTTCCTTCTCCTGATGGAATCCAATCTTTATCAATATTAATCAGCTGCTTTAAAGCATCAAGAGCGAAATCCTCATCAATTTCTGGAATGCAAAGACGCTCATTTGATTTGTTCAGACGTTCCATATTTTTTTCCGGTCTGAAAAGCAATACTTTTTCTTCTTTTGTCAAATATGCTTTCATACCTTCAAAAACTGCTTGCCCGTAGTGGAAAATAACTGAAGCAGGATCTAACGTGATTGGCTGATATGGTAGAATTTGAGCATTATGCCAGCCGTTCTCTACTGTATAGTCCATCATGAACATATGATCCGTAAATACTTTACCGAATTCCAATTTAGACGGATCTGGCTTCGGTTTCTTTTCTGCAGCTAATGTTACTGTGATTGTTTGTTCACTCACGTTGAAAAACTCCTTCATATGTAAATTATTATTTCTATCTATTATAACGTAACTTTTCTGGAGGAAAAGAGGAATATATATTTTTTTAAAAACTTTTTTTGCTTAACCATCTTATTGTTATAGCACAAATAAAAAGAAATACGCGCCACAAAATGGACTGGCGCTATATTTCTTTCCAAAAAATATTTGCTTACAGTTCTATTTTCTCTTGCTTTAGTGCTGCCGGAAAACCTTTAAGCATATGGGCCATATAAACAATTCCTTGTTCATAATCTGATGTGCGGATGCTCTCATTCGGTGCGTGAGCCTTGCTGCCGACCCAGCCAACTCCTGTGCTGACAATCGGCAAATTCAAAATTCTGCCAAAATCAAACATCGGTCCTGTTCCTGCCGAGTTTGGTGCGAGCACAACATCACTATTGTAAACCTCTTTAGCTGACTGCTGTACATGACTGATAAACGGATGACTGAAATCCGAGCGGTACGCTTTCTGACCGTTAATCAACTTTACAGACACATCATCGAAACCATGCTTTTTCAAATGATTCACAACACATTCAAAAATATGGTTCGGATCTTGACCAGGCACAAGGCGGCAATCCAGCTTCATTTTTGCGCTTTTTGGCAGAACTGTTTTTGCTCCTTCCCCTGTATAGCCGCTTTCGATCCCGCAAATTGTCATTGTCGGTTCAAAAACCATTGCATAACGAGGGTCCTTTCCTAAAGCCTCTGTTATTAAAGGCCTTTTTAACCCATACAGCTCCTGAACGGCTTCTTCATTGAACGGCAATGACTGAACGACCTCCTCCTCTGCAGGAGTTGGTGGTGTTATTCCATCATAAAAACCTTCGACAATAATTTCATTGTGTTCATTGCGCATAGAGGCTAAGGCATGAACAAGTCTCCACGCTGCATTGTCGACATACGCTCCTACCGAGGAGTGCATATCGATGTCAGCACCTACTGCTGTTAGCTCCATATAAGCCATCCCTTTAATGCCTGCTACCATGCTGATCCGCTCTTGTTCATCCTTTCCGCCAAATTCCCAAATGCAGGCATCAGCTTGAAACAATTCAGCATACTTTTCTAAATAAGGAGTCAAGTTAGGGCTTCCTATCTCTTCTTCTCCTTCAATAAGGAACTTAATATTACAGGGAAGACCGCCTTCTGTTTCCTGTAGCACTTTAATGGCTGTAAGTCTCGCGATTGTGTCCCCTTTATTATCAGAAACTCCCCTTGCAAACAGTTTTCCGTCGCGCACGGTAGGTACAAACGGTTCAGTCACCCATTCATCAAGAGGATCGGCAGGCTGCACATCATAATGGTTATAATAAAGAAGCGTACTAGTCGAATCCCCCTTCTCTCCTGCTGGGAAAAATCCATAAACAACTGGGTTTCCACCAAGATCATCTAGCACCTGAACGTCACCGCCGAAATCCTTTATCACACCAGAAATATACTCCACTGTTTCTGGAATGAACTTGTTTTGCGCAGATACTGTTTCTAACTGTAAATATTGTTCTAAAATAGCAAAGGATTGTTCTAAATTTTCCTTTGTCTTCGTTTCAATTGCTTGTAAATCCATTTTTTCCATATTGCCAGCTCCTTTATATTTAGATACTCTATTGTTTCGCCAACCGAAGAAAAAAACCTGCTATTTTTCAAAATATTTTATAAATTAAAAAAATAATTTTAGTCACAAAAAAAATCTAAATCAGTTCGGAAAAGAAAGATCGTCTTTTCAAAAGTGATTTAGACTTTATTAGATAAGTTTAATTCCAGTTTTTCGTATCTTCGAGCAGATCATCAATCTCAATAGTTTTGATGTTCCATTCACTGACACAGCTAGCCAGATCCAGCGTGTCTTGCAGAAGCTGGTCTATATCGGCTCTAATTAATTGCATTTTGTAGCCTCCTTTAGTGCCTAATCATGCTTAGTAATGCCCCCTTGAAACAATTCTTAAACGACTATTTCTCTAGTTATTACATTGCTGCATTACAAGTATGTAGCACTTTATAGCTTGGAAACTATATCCATGCTGTTGTTTTACATGCTCATTATAGCATGTTTTTATCAATTAGCCCATTACGCCCAAATTACATGAACATTACAGCCTGTAATACTGTCTTTCGCCAATAGATTAGCAAGTTTTTCCTCTTACTCAAAAGATGTTTCACTTATTGGAAGATGGTATACTTGAAACTATATATTCCCTTCAAACGTCTGTCTATATTCGTTAATTTCTAGCAAAAATTAATCATTTGCTTATGTTTTTTCCTGATTCAGGCAATCATGGAGAGGAAATGGAGGGATTTAATTTTGAGAAGGCTTATAAAACTGGCGTTGCTCATTTTAATTGTCTACGTCGGAGTGCAATATATACAGCATAAATTTGGCACGGAAACGATACCGAATGCGATTGATTATGCAAAAGCCGAAGTGAACGAGCAGGAAGCTGCTAATTTTATTGAAAAATTTATTGAGCAAAGTAAACAGATTTTCCAAGATACACAAGATATCCTCCCAGACTGGGATACTGGTGCGGAAACGGAACTGACGAAGCAGGCAGAAAAACCGGAATTAGAGACACCAGCTCATCAGACCTTTTCCATTTATAATATTCAAATGGGTGATTCGGAGGAAGCAGTTGAGCAGGAATTAGGTAAACCGCAGCGTACATCTATGAATGAGTACGGCATATCATGGAATACGTACCACGAAAACTATCAAAATTTTGTTATGGTAGGATTTGATTCCAATAAAAAGGTAGCAGCGCTGTATACAAATCAAGATTTGATTTCCTCTACAAACGGAGTGAAAAAAGGCAGCAATAAAGACAGTGTCTTGAAGACGTTAGGAAATCCCCTCGATGAACTGACAAAAGGCTTTGTCCGTTATAAATTTCCAGAAGACAGAGATTATGAAGTTTTTGAGATGGACGGCAGTTATGTCACCGTATTTTTTGATAAGCATGAAAACAATACAGTAACGGCAATGCAGATTGTGACAACTGAGCTTGAAGAGGACAGAAGTGATTTCTATACAGACGGAAGCGCCCAACTGGAAGAGGGCTTTGAATTCCAGCTGTTTGATTTAACGAACGCCAGCAGGGTTAACAACGGTCTTGGCGTATTGACATGGGAAGATAATGTAAAGGTAACCGCAAGGAAGCACAGTGAGGATATGGCGAAAAACAACTATTTCGACCATACAAACCTCGATGGTGAGTCCCCATTTGACCGGATGCTCTCTGACGGCATTAAGTATACAATGGCTGGTGAAAATCTTGCTTACGGGCAATACAGCAGTATTTTTGCACATGAAGGTTTAATGAACTCTTTAGGACATCGGGAGAATATTCTGCAGGAAGGCTTTACTTACCTAGGTGTCGGTGTTGCTTTCAATGAAAAATCACAGCCGTATTATACGGAAAACTTTATTACAAAATAAAAACAAGGCTATCCTGCAAAAGGAATAGCCTTGTTTGTTTACACAATCATATTTCCTATCACCCATAACAAGACAAAGCTGATAAGGATAGACAGGTTTGCTGCTGTGCCGACAAATCTCTGATTATACTTAAACTCTACACTGTAAGGTAATACAGAGGAGGCCATCGGCAGAATAAGACC
The DNA here is from genome assembly GCF_023714395.1 of Niallia sp. MER 6. NCBI lineage: Bacteria > Bacillati > Bacillota > Bacilli > Caryophanales > Bacillaceae > Niallia > Niallia sp. MER 6. The sequence continues at coordinate 207,581 of NZ_JAMAUK010000007.1, forward strand.
AATCAGGACTGTATAGCGGAACATATCATCGACTGGCAGAAGGAAGAACCCTAATGTTCCAACAAGTAAACCGACACCATAGCGCAACCCCAATACCCTTCCAATGCCCTTCCAGTGGCTTTTTTCAAATGAAAAATTCAAATAGATTCCTAGAAGCAGTAAAGACAGAGGCATATTAGCCTGAGAGATGACAGAACTGATGTCTATAACAGCAGTCGGCAGTGGCAAGCCGGTAATATTAATGATAAATATGACCACATATGTCATTAACGGGATTGATTTGCCCATTTTGCCGGCAACATGCTTGAAGTTCAGCACAACGCCTTCCTTTGCATAATAGCTTCCAATTAAATAACTGACTCCAAATGTAATAATAGCATTACCAATATCGAACATGCCGAAATACTTTAATCCTGCTTCTCCCCAGATACCTTGAACTAAAGGATAAGCAAACAAGCCTATGTTAAACCCAGGGATCAGCATGCCAAGCATCCCTTTATCTCTCCGCTCCTCCTTTCTGAATAAAAACAAGCCTAATATTGCGACAATGATACCATATACAAAGCCTAGGACCATCAGCATCATCAGGGAGGAATCGATTGTTATACGATGAAATGTTACGATGATTAAACTTGGCAACGTAACATTAAAAATAAGGCGTGCCATCGCTTCCCCGTCTTTTTCCTTGAGAATCTGCCACTTCTTCAAACAATAGCCTAGGGCAATTATAATGAAGGAAATGATAAACTGATTATTAAAGTTTTCCATATTGCTAATCTCCAATCATAAGAGGAAAACTCAAAAAAAGGTCAGGGGTTTACCCCCAACCTATTAAATGCTGTTGCCTCCACTAATTTCTTTATTCATCAACTTAATCTTTTTAATATCCAAACGGATTAATAAGGAGATTGTCAGTGAAACGATGAACATACAGGAAAAGACAATCAACGTCTCCTGATAGCTTCCTGTCGTGTCTCTGATCCATGAGACAAACCTAGGACCAGCAATCCCTGCTGCAGACCACGCTGTCAGTATATAGCCATGAATGGCACCAAGCTGTTTCGTTCCGAACATATCTCCAATATACGCAGGGATCGATGCAAATCCTCCCCCGTAACAAGACATTATGATACATACTATTATAGAGAAAGTAATAGCGTCTTGTAAATGAGGCAATACAAAAAAGGCAGCAATTTGAATCGCAAAAAACAATGTGTATACATTAGGACGACCAATATAATCGGAAACAGATGCCCATGCAATTCTTCCTAATCCGTTAAATACACCCATAATACCGACTAATACGGCGGCTCCTGTAACGGACATTCCAGCAAGCTCTTGTCCCATTGGAGATGCAACAGCCAATATGGCAATTCCACATGTAATATTAATGAAAAGCATTGTCCATAAAGCCCAGAATCTTTTTGTTTTTATTGCTTCATTGGCTGTCGATTGAGCTAAATCAGCTTTCGGAGCAGCAGTCCCTGTCTCCAATGCCTTCTTGTAGCCAGCAGGTACATAGCCTTTTGGAGGCGGAGCCAAATATTGAGCTGAAGCTAGTATTATTATAAAATAGATGATTGCCAAAATATAAAATGTAGAAGGTATACCAACAGAGCTAATCAACTTATTCATAATCGGACTGCTGATCATGGAAGCAAAGCCGAACCCCATTATAGCCAGCCCTGTTGCCAGCCCTCGTTTATCAGGGAACCATTTCACCAATGTTGATACTGGCGTAATATAGCCTACTCCAAGACCAATTCCGCCAAATACTCCATAAGTGATATACAAAAGGGGCAAGGATTCAATACTTACCGCAAACCCTGACCCTGCCATTCCTAATCCAAATAGAGCGGCGCAGAGTGTTCCAGCAGCACGGGGACCGAATTTCTCCACGAAATGTCCTAAAAAGGCTGCAGAGAGACCTAAAAATAATATAGCGATACTGAATGTCCAGGAAATGCTTGTTAAACTCCAATTGTACGTTTCTTCCAATGGTTTTGTAAAAACACTCCACGCATAAACAGAGCCAATAGAAATATGAATGCCAACTGCTGAAAGGGCAATTAACCAGCGATTTTTTGTTTTCATAACAGTCTCCCTTGCTTCTTAGTCTAGTTTTTCTGGGCTTAAATAAAATCTATTGTTCGGACTTCCCATAAGTAATCGACAGCTTAGCGTGAGCCTCTCTTGCATCAGCAAGTGCTGCTTCTGCTGTTTCTCCTCTTTGCAAAAGAACAGCTAAGCGTCTGCCGACAACTGCATTCGGTTTTCCAAAAATTCGGATCTGGCTGTCTTTAGATGCTAATGCTTCTAGAACGCCATGGATTTCATAATCCGCACTTTCTCGTGATGCCTTTAAAGTCTTACTTGCACCAGGCGAGTTCAGCCTGATTTGCGGTATAGGCAAGCCCAATACAGCACGGATGTGCAAGGCAAATTCTGATAAATCCTGTGTTGCTAATGTTACCATTCCAGTGTCATGAGGTCTTGGCGACACTTCACTGAAATACACACCATTATCTGTTAGGAAAAGCTCTACACCAAAAAGTCCGTAGCCTCCTAAAGCGTCTGTTATTTGTGCGGCAATTTGCTCTGACTGTTCAAGCTGTTCGGCGGTCATCTGATGAGGCTGCCATGACTCGATATAATCCCCATCCTTTTGGATATGACCAATCGGCGGACAAAAGTGCGTGCCACTGATAGAGCGGACCGTTAACAATGTTATTTCTGAATTAAAGGAGATGAATTCCTCTACAATTACTCGTGTTTTTTTCCCTCTGCCTCCCTCTACCGCTTCTTCCCATGATTTCTTTACATCATCAAGACTGCGGCAGATGCTTTGCCCTTTACCAGAAGAACTCATTATCGGCTTAATTACACACGGTACACCGATAGTAACAACGGCATTCTGCAATTCTGCTAAACTGTCTGCAAATTCATACTTCGCTGTTGGCAAATTCAGTTTCTCACTTGCAAGTCGTCTAATTCCTTCCCGGTCCATCGTCAAATGGACAGCATTTGCAGTCGGAATAATTTTAAAGCCTTCTCCTTCTAATTCAACGAGCATTTCAGTTGCAATGGCTTCAATCTCAGGCACAATGAAATCAGGCCTTTCTCTGATAATGATTTCTTTAAGTGCTTGGCCATCAAGCATATCGACCACATACGATTTATGTGCTACCTGCATTGCTGGTGCATTTGCATAGCGGTCAACAGCAATCGTGTTAATTCCTAGTCTCTGTGCCTCAATAATCACTTCTTTTCCTAACTCTCCTGCTCCTAGAAGCATTATCTTTTTCGTATGTTTGGAATTTATTGCACCGAACATATAAACAACCCCCTCTATTGTTCGTTCCTTTATTGAGCATAATAACGTACTTCACCTATCAATTTCAAGGTTTTTTTATAAAAATAACGAACATTTTATAAAGTTATATAAATATAGTTCGGTTTTTCCGATTAGAAGAAAAATAAATAAGAGTGCTTATCGGCACTCTTTGGAGGATAGCGATTTAATTAGTTTAGTTGCTTTCAAATCAATCAAATAGAAGTCTTCAAAAGTGTTTCTTAACCATTCACTTATCTTGAAAAACAGTTCTTCCTCTTAGCATTGTCTGCTTCACCTTTCCACGAAATGTTTTTCCAATATAAGGACTTTGAGTATTTCGATAATAAAGATCTTCTTTTGTTAATGTATATTTCTCACTTATATTAACTAAACAAAGGTCTGCAGCACTGCCAACTGTTATATTCCCTTTATTAGGATATAATCCAAACCGCTTTGCAGGGTTGGTGCTTGTTATCCTCGCAATCACGGAGAGCGGTATACCTCGTTTCCAATAACCTTCCTCCAGCAGAATAGACAATGTCGACTGACAGCCAGAAATGCCTCCCCATGCCTCTTTAAGACTTCCTTGCTTCATCTCCACTAAAGATGGGGAATGGTCGGAGCCGATTATATCAATTGCTCCTTCCTCAATCGCCTTCCACAGCCCCTCTATTTCTTGGTTATTTCGTAATGGCGGCGCACATTTGGCAACAGCGCCTAGCTGATTCAAATCATCGACAGTCAATGATAAATAATGAGGGCATGTCTCAACAGATACGTTAATCCCTTTTCTTCTGGCAGCTAATATCGGCTGCAGCACCTCACTGCTGCTAATATGTACAATATGAACTTTGCAATTTGTAGCTTCAGCATAAGAAAGAATGCGATTTACTGCTTCTAATTCAGAATAGATTGGTCTTGATGCAGAAAATGCCCCGCCATCCTCTGCTCCGAGCACCTTGCTTAGCTCTTCTGTAATAACATCACTTTCAGCATGAACAGCAAGAATACTGTCAAGGGCTGCTATCTTTTTCATACCAGCAAATAAGGTCTTGTCATCTGCTGCTTCGAAATCTTCAATGCCGCTGTTTGACATAAATGCCTTAAAGCCAATGACACCGCAAGCATGCAGCTCTTCTAGCTCGCTAAGATTTTGCGGAACAAGTCCGCCCCAAAGTTTATAATCAACTAATGATTTTTCGTTTGCCAACATGTCCTTTGCTTCGAATCCATATTTATTGACAGTAGGTGGATGACTGTTTAATGGCATATCAAAAAATGTCGTCACTCCTCCTGCTGCCAAGCTTTTACTGCCTGTTGCAAACCCCTCCCACTCTGTTCGTCCTGGTTCATTGAAATGAACATGTGTGTCTATCAGACCTGGAAACACATGCAAACCAGAAGCGGAAATTATTTGAGCATCGTTGTCGATATCAATATCAGTGGCGATATTTGCGATTTTACCATCCTTAATGGCAATATCCGCTTGAATCTCACCTGTCTCTAATACGATCATTCCACCCTTTATGACGACATCATATTGACCCATTCGCTTGCCTCCTTTATTAAAAACCGTTAACTGCCTCGGTATGTCTGATAACCCCATGCCGATAAAAGAAGTGGCACATGGTAATGGGACTCTCCTTCAGCCACTAAAAACCGTATCGGTATTCTTCGAAAAAACACGTTTTGCATCTCTCCGTTTTTAAAATAATCCTCTACATAAAAAACTAGTTCATATTCTCCATGCACAAGCTCCGTCAAAAGCGGCGTTTCGACTCTGCCATCATCGTTTGTATAACCGCTGGATATGAGCTCAGATTGATTCGCTCCGCTGTATTTCCACAGTTCTACAAGGATATTACTTGCTGGCACTCCCTTTACCAGGTCCAATACATGTGTCGTTATTCCTGTCTTCATTTCACAATCTCCTTTCTATCAATTATGCTTCGAGCACTTTTTGGACGACTCCTTCCAGTCTAAAAAAAGTGATAGTGAATATTTCAGATAATGCTGTTTCGAACTCTTCCTCCATTGTATGATGGATACGCCCTTTCATCGCCTCGTAAATAGAATCCTTCGTATGTCCTTTCACTGCCAGAATGAATGGGAAATGAAATTTAGTGCGATATTCGTTATTTAATTGGAGAAAGCTTTCATATTCCACTTTCGATAACGTATCTAGTCCTGCCCCCTTTTGTTCATTCACCGAGGACTGTGTCATCTTTATTTTTCCTCCTAAATCAGGATGGGCCCGAATTAAATCTAGCTGCTCTTCTCTTGCCGCTTCTCTAACGACCTTGACCATTTCGTGGTGCAATGTTTGCAGGGACTCAAAAGTTGACTGTCTTACCCAAGTTCTGTCTGCGACCCACGGACTGTGTTCAAAAACCCAGCCTATTTTTTCAATAAACTCATTTTTTGACATCGCATTTATTGCTGCTATTGTATACATTTCATCGACCCTTCCTTACTATGCTAGTTACTCTGCTTTATTTGCCAAGATGTCCACCGCCCGTAAAATCCCTTCGTATCCTGTGCATCTGCACAAGTTCCCTGAAAGTCCTTGCAGAACTTCTTCTTTCGTCGGCTGGCTTTCACGTTCCAATAAGCCCTTTAGTGCCATAATCATCCCTGGTGTGCAATATCCGCATTGCAAGGCGCCTCCTTGCAAAAAGGCTTCCTGGATCGGATGTAATGCATCTGCACTAACACTCTCAATTGTCTGCACCACTGCATCTTCCAGCTGGTAGGCCATGACTAAACAGGAATTGACAAGCTTTCCGTTCAAGATAACGGAACATGCTCCGCATCTGCCGACTTCACAAGATATTTTTGTGCCTGTCAGGTTTAATTCCTTGCGAAGGATATCTACTAATCTATAAGTGGCAGGGACAGATAAATCTACTGAGCTGCCATTCACATTAAAGCGGATTGTCTTTCCAGCTTGCAGCTGCTCCTTCATCCTTTGTCCCCTCCTAACCAGCCGTTTTGATTTTCTTTGCTGATTTTTGTAAAGGCAAACTCCATAATCTCTTCTGGACAGATAGGCAGCTTGTTAACCCAGTGGCCTGTAGCATCATGAATGGCAGCAACAATAGCAGGAGCTACTGCTACTGTCCCAATTTCCCCAACGCCGCGCGGTCCATACTCGTCGCCGTCCTCTAACTCTTCGATAGCTGACACATTCGTGGATTTGGGGATATCCAGAATGGTTGGAATTAAGTAAGAATCAAAGTTTTCCGTCATATACCTGCCATTATCCATAACGGCATCTTCCATCAATGTAAAGCCGAGTGCCATACTCCCGCCACCTTCAATCTGCCCTAAGTAGCCCATCGGGTTGACGACAGGTCCGGCAGCAATGGCATGATCGAGTTTACTGACATATACTCTTCCTGTCAGTGCATCTATTTCTACTTCTGCAGCTGCTCCAGCAAAGGAATATAAAAAATGTCCGCCATCGATGCTTTCTGGAGTTGTCGGAAAGTGATAGCTTGCCGTAACAACTGGGAGCTCGGAAATTTTGTCTGCTACTTCTTTATAAGTCATAACGAGGGCTGAGTTACCATTTTCTTGATATTCCCAAATCCCTCCATGTCCCGTATTTAAGACTTCAAGGGGCACTCCTGACTGTTGGGAAACAAAAGAATAAACCTTATCACACCACGAACCTTTCATTTTGTTGATACCGGTCCAAACCATATTTGTAGCCCTAGAGGCAGTCGAAGAACCGGAGTGAGGTACTTTTGCAGTATCGCCGATTGTTATTTCAACATCATCTGCAGAACAAGCAAAAGACTCTGTCATAATCATTTCAATCGTTGACAGCAGACCTTGACCACATTCTTCAAAACCAAACGAAATCTCTAATTTACCTTTTTCATTTAAGGACAATCTAGCTCCTGAAGGATCGGAGCGGCCATAACCAAGCCCTCCACCATGCATGGTTATGCTGTAGCCTTTCCCTTTTAAAATAAATGGCTGACTTTCATTGTTAGGAGGTTTGTCTTGAAGAATCGGTGATTTCAGTATTTCATCTAATACTTGCTCCGCTCCGGCGGTTGGAACGATTTGCTGATTCACTGGCCCAGGATCTGCTGTTTTCCGCAAATTCTTACGGCGCAGTGCTGTGCTGCTTATGTTTAACATCTCAGCCAGCTTTTCGATTTGGCTTTCTAGTGCAAAGGTGACTTGATTACCGCCAAAACCTCTAAATTCTCCAGCAACACCGTTATTTGTGTACACAGAATAGCCTTCTACCTCAACATGCTTTATCCTATAAGGTCCGGTACTATGCTCAACAGCAAAGTCAAGTACAGCAGGTCCCAATGTGGCATATGCACCTGTATCAGCCAATATCCTCACCTTATGTGCAAGCAGGTTGCCATCCTTATCTGCGCCAGTTTTCATGGTTATTTTCATCGGATGTCTTTTTAGGCCTGCTTTAACAGACGTTCTTCTCGATTGATGGATTTTAACTGGTTTTCCAGTTGCTCTTGCAAGCAAACAAATAAAGGGCTGGATATTTAATTCATCTTTTCCGCCAAAAGATCCGCCAATCGGACTTGAAATGACTCTTATATCGCTCTCTGGCATATTTAGTATTCTGGATAGCTGCAGCTGATCTTTAAAGCCATGCTGGGTTGGAGCATATATCGTTAAGCCATCTTCATGAGGAACAGCAACTCCACCTTCTGTTTCCATATATGCATGCATTTGCCTTGGTGTATAGTAGACCTCTTCCACGATACAAGCACAGTTTGCAAACGCTTCTTCTACATCAGCTCCTTGTTTGTAAAAGGCATTATGCAGAAGATTGCCATTTTCATGGAGCTTAGGAGTTTTTGCTAACAGGCTGACTTCCGGATCTGTAATGGGCTGCAAAGGAGTGTATTCGACCTTAATAAGCGCTGCCGCCTTTTCGGCAATTTCCTGTGTTTCTGCAGCAACTGCAGCAATGGCATCTCCCACATATCTGACTGTATCCTCACAAAAAACAGGCTGGTCTTGAATAACAATGCCAAAGCCATTTAAGCCAGGAATATCTTTTGATGTCAGAACCGCACTAACACCTGGAAGTTTTTCAGCTTCTGAAGTATCAATACTGTTTATTTTTGCAAAGGCATATTCACTGCGGAGCACAGTTCCATAAAGCATGTTCGGGAAGGACATATCCGAAAGATACTTCAATTCACCCGTTACTTTTTGAATCCCATCTCTTCTTGCCTTCCACCTGTTTTGAGAGCCTGCTCTAGTCAATCGCATCCTTCATCCTCCTTTACATACTCCGAATTTAGCAGGTTATAAAGATTGGCAACAATAATATTGGCAGCCGCTTTTCTTCTGTAGCTGTCTGTAACAAAAGGGTCAGAATAAGAATGGAAGCCATGTTCAATCATAGAGCGTAACACTTGCCACTCCATCGTTTTTAAGCTTTTCTGCAGTACATAGCTTTCCGCGTCTGACAGTCTTTGCGGCTGGTGAGCACCGCCGCCGATGGCCATTTTTGCATCTGTAATGACGCCATTTTCCATCTCTATCCTGCCTGCTGAAGAAATAATGGCAGCAGTGAAGCTTTCTCTGCGTCCTATCTTCTGAAAAAAGGATATGCTCCGGCTTTCGGTGGATAGCGGGATATTTACCGAAACAAGCAAATCAGGCTCTGTTAGCGGACCAGCTTTAATCCATTGTGATAATGGAACAACATACGTTGAAACGCCATTAAAAAAATGCAGCTGTGCATCTAAAACAAGTAAAGCAGGGATAGAATCTCCTACTCTGCTGCAAATATTTCCGCCTAATGTACCCCTGTTCCGAACAGCAGGTGCAGCAATTTTTGTACAGGCCTCCGCTAAAATTTTCGCTCTTTTCTGAATATTTAAGTCAAGGATACAATCAGACAATAAAGCTGATGCACCGATTCGCAAAAAATATGCTTCTTCTTCTATACCTTGTAAGCTTTCTAACCGGTGGGAGCTGATCAAATGATGTGGTTTTGGCTGACCAGCTTCCCAGTTCAATTGTAAAAGAGTGCCTCCGGCAATAAACATAGAACCTTCCTGTCTTAATGAAAAAACCTCTCCTAAGCCCGCAGGTGCATCAACAGCTGTATCATCATTTTGTAGTGAATTTTTCATCATCTGCCCCCCTATCTTCTAAAACACGGCAATAATTTCGATAGTCAGCCATTGTATCGATATCTGCGAAAAAGTCATCATCAATAAATTCAAGCAACTTCCCTTTTAAACTTGAGTCTTTTAGAATAGTTCTTGCTCCTGTGTCTCCAGTCAATTCATAAATTCGATCAAACAATAAAGAGGATAACACTACAGGCGGTTTAATGACTCCGTTATTTAAGCAAGCAATATATTTTTCGTCTTTCTCCAATGACTGGCACAGCAAGGTTTGCAGCATAGATTTAGGAATGAAAGGCTGATCTGCCAAGCAAATCAGCACTTTGTCTGCCTTATGCTCTTCTGCTTTTTTTACGCCTGCAATTAAGGAGCAGGATTGCCCTAAATGGGCTTTTTCAGAGACAACTAATTCCCCTCTTCCAGCTGATAGCTGTTGCTGCACATCTGCAGAAATCCAATCTAAGTTATCTTGTGGATGCACGACAACATACACATAGGTTTTTGGATTATGAAGGATTGTTTTTAACGCCCTCATTCCCAGCGCTTCTCCTCCAAAGTGAAGTGCCATTTTTTTGCAGCCCATCCTTTTGCTTTGCCCAGCAGCGAGGTAAATTACCTTCAACTTTTCACCACTTTCGAGCTTTCCGTATTGCTGTTTTTGACTGCAATTAATTGTGCTGCAATGCTGATTGCTATTTGTTCAGGACCGTCTGCATTTATGCTCAGCCCCACAGGAGAATAAAACCAGTCTGGTTTGCCTTTATTGCCCAACAGCCGATCTGCTCGTTTTTTCGAGCCGAGCATACCGACAAAAGCATACTCTCCACCAAGTAAATAGTTCATCAGCTCTTTATCCTTCGTAAAGTTATGTGTCATGATAACAATAAAATCGCTGCTTCTAACATGAACTTCCTCCAGCACAGACAAAGGATTGCCATTAACGAGCAGGTCAGCATGGGGGAAATGCTCTTTTGTGCAATAGCTTTGGCGCCAATCAGCAACAATTACTTGGAAACCTGCCTGTTTGGCTATTTCACAAACTGGCCGTGCATCAGCTCCTGCACCATATATAATCAATCTTGGCTGTGGTAAGAAGGTTTGGCGAAAATAATATCTGCCTGTCTTTTCGTCAGCATACAGCTTATTCACTGGAACAGAGTGCACAAAATGAGTGTCAAAATTGCCAGCATTCTCTCCTGTTTCACTGATAAACACACTTGAAATGACGTTTAAATCATCATCAAGCATCTTAATATGCTCTACTGTATCGCCATTTTCGAGCCATTGCCTCACCAAGGTGAGATTATTCTTAAGCTCACTGCTCACATATTCCATCAATACAGTTATGCTGCCGTCGCAGCCTGCGCCCTGTCCCCAAGATAAATCATCCTCTGAACGCAAATCATATATAAGGGAAAAGGATGATCTTCTATCATGCCCCTCGATTTCCATTCTTGCTAAAATATCTTGCTCGACGCAGCCGCCGCTCAACAAACCCATTTCCCAGTTATCCTCTGAAAAGAACATCATCGTTCCTTCTCTGCGGTATGCAGAACCTGTTACATCAATGATTGTCGTTAAAAAACCGCCAGAGCAACTAGCTGCAACAGCGTGTATAACAGCATACTCATCTGAAGACATCATGTTAACCTCCTAAATGGGTGGCTATTCTGGGATAGAAACAACTCTAACTATTTAAAGAAAGAGGGCTTATAACCGCCCTCATGTTAATAAATATAACATCATTTGTTATTAAAAAATATTATCTTTCTCCATAAAAAATGTCATTGTTGAATTTATATAATAAAAATATTTAGAATTAGCTAAATTGCACAACTATTTAACCTGCTAATATATTGTAAAAAATCAGTTTGCCAGCGCTTCTCTGTTGTCGTCTAGTAATTGTTGCAGATAAGAACAAATGCTAAAAAATATTTGCAGCATTGCCTCGGTATTTTCAATTGACACATTTGCTAACATTGATATTTGAATCCAGTTTCTCTCTTGCAAGTAGCTGCTTTGATAATGGAGATGAAAACCTTGCTTTTTCATCCAATCACCAATCATAACAGAGGAAAGAGCGGGATCAAGACATACTGTCAGGATTGGGGAACAGTGCAAATTTGCTGCCGGCAACACATAAAACTTAGCATCTGTCAGTCTTTTATATGTGTATGCAAACCAGTCGGCAACATCGCTAAACTTTTTTGTGAAATCTTTTGTGAGCGCTTGCTCTAATGCAGCAAGCAATGGGGAAGAATGGGTATATGGGACACTGTTATGGGAATGGTACAGTCCTAAATCTAAATACGGTGGAAGCTGTTCATTCGGCTTAACAGCATGATTATGAAATACGAGAGCTAATCCTGAGACTGATTCAATTCCTTTTCCACTCACAGCTGTTGCTAAATATACATTTTTAAGGCTGACTGGCAGTGCTCCTATCGTGCTGATACAGTCTACTGCCTGTTTAATCGGCTTGTTACCTATTAACTTGGTTATATGTTCAATCGGAATGACAGTGCCCGTAGAGGTTTCACAATGAACATACCATATCCATTCCACTCCTCCATTGAGTGCTGTTCTCAATTCCTCCTCTGAGAACGGCTCGCCCCACTCTTTCTTTAAAACTTGGCAATGAAGCTGGAATCTTGCTGCCCTTTGCGCCAAACGCTCTCCAAATTCTCCGTTGCTTAAGATTAGGCCTTTACCGTTTAATAGAGACAGCTGGGCGGCGACAGCGTCGTTTGCGAGCGTTCCTGTTCCGAGCATTACTTGAACATATTTAGCTTTCGTAAGATCTGTCAGCCTTGTCTGCACTCGTTCCATCATCTCCATAAATAAGTTGTCACGATGGGAGAAACCTTGGCGACAAAACGCATCAAGGACATTGTCTGTTACTAAAACAGGGCCTGGCAAAAAAGAAACCGTTGCCGGCAAGACTTTTTCTGAAAGCAAAATTCTTTCCTTTAACAGATACATAGGCTGATAGATTGCTCCATGACTGCCAACTTGATGGGCAAACGGAATAAACCCGATATGCTTATACAGTTTTTCCTCACGGAGAATGCCGCTAATAACAGCTCCATCGTAGCCTTTCTCGATAAAGACATGGTGAAGCATGCGCAATAAGCCAACGAAAACCTTTGTTTTCCGGTACTCCTTCCTAATAGAGAGCAGCCTGATTTCGCAAAGCTTATTTACATTCACTATGTCAGACAAGTAAACACCAATATCTCCCAGCTTTTTATCTAAGGAAAAAGGCCGCTTATCTGCCAGAGAAATCATGCCAATTACTTGATGATCCTTTAAGGCAATGATATATGTATTTTGGTCATGAAAAGAATCAATTAGCACTCCTTGCTCATTTCTGTCATGCTGGGGAATTTCCTCAGCAAAGGTTTCATGATTTAACCGAAAAATCTGTTCGAATTCCTGTGGATGTGAAGCAATTTTGAATAAATAGGAAGTTTTTTTCACCATTAAAATACACCTCTCCAAGAAATATAAGCTTATTATTTAGTTTTTCTAACTAGAAACTCCCTCCAGCTGACACGATGGGCGAGTATAATCACAGCTACCAGCAGCAGAGCAAGGCAGCCTGACCAAACGTCCTTTTCCATTAAGAAAAAAGCGAAGGCACAAACAGTTAAACTCAGCAAACCTGGTACAGTAAAACCTCGGTATAGAAGATAAAAAACAAAGAAGCTGACAATGATGATCGGGACAAACAGCCAATGAATCGCGATTAGTCCGCCGATTAATGTGGAGATTCCTTTTCCGCCTTTAAACCGAAAAACAAGCGGCTTAATATGCCCGATACAAACAAACAGCAAGCCGGCAAGCAACACTGCAGTCGAGTAACCAAGTAATCTTCCTGTTATAATAACAGCCGCACCTTTTAAGGCATCTCCTAAAAACGTAAGTACAAAAGCTTTTTTACCATACAGCCTGCCAGCATTCCTTGCCCCAGCATTTTGGCTGCCTTCTGAACGTATATCTGTCCCTGACAGAATTCTCCCAATGATGACACCAAATAAAAGATTTCCGAGTAGATAAGCGGAAATGAAATACAAAACTAGCAAATTTACACCCTCTGTCTGTTTTTACTATTTAACTGTAATTTTCAACCAAGTAAATTATACATGATTAGAATAAATTTACACAATTATTATTAATTTTTCTTTAAGATAAGACCAAAATGAAGATATTTTATTTACAGATGCGAAATACCTGTTGAATAATTTCTTTAGTTTTTTTATTATGAATGTAGCAATCTATCCGATATATAGATAGTTGAGAAGAAATGTTTAGAATCTGGGGTGATTTATGTCCAGGTTCAGATGTATTTGCTTGTAAAACCGAGGTGAACGAAATGAACAAAGAAATTATTAAATTTATTCGAAAAAACTATGAGATGACACAGAGAGACTTTGCTAAGGTTGTCAATTGCAGCTTTGCGTTAATTGCACTTGTGGAAGTAGGTAAAAGAAATGTCAGCAAGGAGCTTGAGAACAAGGTGAAGACGGCATTTAACATAGATGATCAAGACATACAGTCCATCACTACTATTATCTCTGAATTTAGTAAAGGCATCCCTCCATTCATGTAAAACGAGCAAAACAAGAGGGGCAAATAATTTGCTCTTCTTATCAACTTTGCTCTCCCCTTCTTTTTTCCTTCTATTGCTAATTAAAAATGCCTTCTCCATTCTTTTATTAATTTCCAGTTAACAAAATGCTTATTTATTATTTACATAAGTTTTTTTAGTGAAAATAAATCTTATATCTCCCTCTTTTCTCTCATTTTCTTACGAAAAATCTGATTATTTCCTAAACAAAGCCCTCGAGTACGCTCGAGGGCTTTGTTGTTATTTACAGCTTAAATCTGCTAATTAATGTCATTAATTCTTCCGCCATTTTACTTAAAGAGAGTGCAGATGCAGAAATTTCCTGCATGGATGCAATTTGTTCTTCTGTAGCTGCCGAAACATTCTGTGTTCCTTGATCTGTTTGCTCTGCCATTTGTTTGACAAGATTGATTGCTAGAACCATTTGTTCCATGCCATTGTTCAATTCTTTAACAGAATGAGAAACATGCGTAATTTGACCACTGACTTCATCTACCGCAGATTTTATTTCACCAAATATTTCTCCTGTTTGATGGACTACTTTAATACCGCCATCCACCTCTGCAGTCGCATTATTCATCGATTCAACTGCTTTTATTGTTTCTGTTTGGATTCTGCCGATAAGATTACTTATCTTGCCTGCTGATTCAGAGGATTGCTCTGCCAATTGGCGGACTTCTTCTGCCACAACCGCAAAGCCTTTACCCTGTTCGCCAGCTCTTGCTGCTTCAATCGCTGCATTTAAGGCAAGAAGATTCGTTTGGTCAGCAATGCCAGTAATAACTTTCGATATCTCTCCAATTTCACTTGAATAGCTGCCAAGCTCTTTAATAACCTTTGATGTCTCTCTAACACTAGTGTTAATCGTATCCATCTGGGCTTCAACAGTATCAATTGCTTTGTTTCCGTCTGCTGCCTTTGCAGATGCATCCACAGACCGTTTTGCAACTCCATCAGAGCTGACTGAAATTTTCTGTACATAATTAAGCATATTAGCTACAGACTGATCTGTTTTTGTCAATTCAACAACTTGGTTATCCATTGCTGCACTCACTTCATGGACAGTTGTTGAAATATGCTCTGATGCGGCATTCATTTCTTCTGTGCCTGCTGTCAGCTCTTCAGCTGAGGCTGCGACTTGTTCTGAGCTGATTCTCACCTTTTGGATAACCTCCCTAAGGTTGTCGGTCATTACACGAAAGGAAGCGGCAAGTTCGCCAATTTCGTCCTTAGAGTTCGTAATCACATCATCACTTTGCAGGTCGCCTTCTGCTATTTTTTGAGCATGCAATCTAATATGATCCAATGGCTGTAAGCTTTTTCTAATAATATAAACCAATGCGGCAATCAAGCCAATTGACAGGATTAGTGACAAAATAAGGGAAGTCATATTCGTTTTTGTCAAGCTGTCTTGAACATCCGTCAAAGCCGCACTTGCGATATTTGCATTCTCAAAATAAGAGGCTGTATCCACTTGCGCCATTAGCACATATCTCGCTTCATCATTAACGATAACTGGATAATATGTTTCAGCTTTTCCATCTTTTATGGATAAGGCCGGTTTTTTTGAATCTATAACTGATTGAATTGTTTCATCCTTAATCGTTGAACCCTTTTCAAACACTTGCTCTTGTCCTTCTCTCAAGGTTTCCGTCAAAACAATACCACTGCTGCTAATTAAGTACAGTGACTGAACACCGTTTCCATCTTGAATAAATTTAGAAAGAGACTCTTCAAAAACTTCGGCATTTTGACCGACCTCTACTATCCCCTTTCCATCTAGTCTTGGAATAGAGGTAAATTTAAAGATCTCACCACTTTCTTTTTTTATTGTCAGCGGACCTTCCATGATTTTAAGTTCACCTGACAGAAGTCCCTTAACGGTTGGATCTATGGCAAGCAAATCAAAGCCAATGGATGCTTTATCTGTTGAATGAGTAAAAACCCCTTTTTCATCCGTAATTAAGAAATCATTCATCCCTGTTTGTTCTGCTATCTCCTTTAAATCTTGATTAGAGATATTTTTTTGCGCATCTATTTGTTGAAGCGTATAAGCAGCATTTGCCATTGCTTGGTCTAACTGCTCCTCTAAAACTACTACATGCTGTGAAATTTGCGTTGATAATTCTGTTAGCTTTTCTTCCACATCTTTTGTTGAGTTGGCATCCAATTCTTCCATTACTGCCTTTGTATCCTTTTTCATGCGATTTGTTTCCACAAATTGCACAAGACTTGATGCTGCTATGAGCACAATAATGATTAAGCTCGTGATGCCAATCATTTTGTTTTTTAATGACATAAGTAACCTCCAAAAATATTAATACATATTTTTATCGGACAATCTCGAGAAATGTTAAATTTTATCTCGGATAGAATGCTGTTTAGCAATAGCAACCTTTTTGCAAAGAAGCACATAAGCTGTAAGGAATAGATAAAAAAGGAGGAAGTAAATTGCCTGAATATGATAATCGAAATACATCTGTGTATTTGCCAGAGACAAATATAACCGCAGATACGTGCCAATCGGTATATCATCATAACTATCTGCAATCTGTTTTAGCAAACCAGCAGATAAAAAACGAGCAGCTTGCATTGCAATTAGAGGAGCTTTTACTTCAAGGAAATAGAAACAGCAATGCGCAAGGAGAAAAAATACAGCATTTGGAGGAATTACTTTTTGTGCAGGAAGCTTTGTCTAAAGATATTCTTGAAGAAGCAAAACGAAACCAAGATGACATAAAAACGATTCTCCAGACCACCCAGCAAACAGAAAGATTGGCTGCAGACACCGAACAAAAGCTCATTGAAGAGCAGCTCGTTCATACAGCCATACTCGATCAGTTCACCATCCAAGAAACTGCGCTTCATACACTTACTAAATCATTAGAAACATTTAAGCAGAGCTCTGACTCCTTAACAGCAAAAATAAGTGCGAATGAAGAAACGCAGCAAAAAATCGAAGAAAAATTAGACCTTCAAGAGGTTTTCCAGCAAACAATCCTAGAGAAAATGGAAGATACAGATGCGAAAGTCGGTAAACTAACAAGACAAATGGATCAGCTTAAAGGCATCGTTTTTGAAAGAATTCAATTTCTAGCAACTAAGCTAGAGGACAATATGAAATCACTTGTTATGCCTGTACACCAATTTTTTGTGAAGGCGAATGATAAGGAAAATAAATAAGAAAGTAAGAAAAACCGGGCATAGCCCGGTCCTTTTCATGGTTAGAGAATATCCGATAATTTGTACTCTATGCCATGTACCCCTTTATAATACTCAGGATACATTTCACCCCCACATTTTTCACATGCAAAC
>NZ_JAMAUK010000080.1:0-2508 GCF_023714395.1 Niallia sp. MER 6
TGTGACTGCTAAACTAAAGTAGACAGTTTTCGCTAGATAAGATGAAACACTTATTTACCCAAATATACCAGTAAAATATATGCCTCCTCCATTGTATGATGATGGTTTAATTCATTAATTTACGGAGGGTAGAGCAAAGGTGGATAAGTGGGAAATGTATATGGAAATACAGCAGTTAATCAAGAAAGGATTCAGTAAGTCGAAAATAGCAAATAAGCTAGGGGTCTCTAGGGCAACTGTATTCAGGCATCTCAAGAAATCTCCTTCGGAGATGGCAGAATGGGTCGAATCTTTACAAACCAGAAAGAAAAAGCTGGACCCATATAAAGAGTTAATATTGAATTGGTTAAGGGAGCATCCTGATCTTTCTGCAGCACAAGTACAGGATTGGTTGATGGAAAGATATAAGGATCTTGAAGTTGGTGAAAGCACAGTCCGTGCTTACGTGAGAGAGTTACGGGATGAATATAGAATAGCTAAAGAAACTTCACCAAGAGACTATGAAGCAATCCCTGATTTGCCAATGGGCGAACAAATTCAAGTTGACTTTGGACATACAAAGCAAAAATCATCGGATAACAAAGAAGTAAAGTTGAACTTTATTGCATTTGTGTTATCTAACTCAAGATATAAATATAAAGAATGGCTGGATCGCCCATTTACAACACAAGATGTTATTCAGGCTCATGACAATGCTTTTCAATGGTTCGGTGGAATTGCAGGAGAACTGGTGTACGATCAGGATAGCTTGATTGTGGTGAGTGAGAATGGCGGAGATCTCATTTTGACGAAAGAGTTCCAACATTATAAAGAAGCCAGGAAATTAAACCTAAGGGTTTGTCGAAAAGCCGATCCAGAAAGTAAAGGTAAGATTGAAAATGTAGTGGGATTTATTAAGTACAATTTCGCTAAATATAGAGTCTTCCACAACATTGACTCATGGAATGAACAAGGTTGGCAATGGTTACATCGAACAGGTAATTATAAAGTCCATAACACAACTAAAAAAAGACCGGTCGAAGTGTTCTCCTTGGAAAAGCAACACTTAAGACCAGTCACAGGAAATATCCATTTCCTAAACAATCATGAAAACAGTATAACAAGAAGTGTCCATAAGGACAATACCATACGGTATTTATCCAATAGGTATTCCCTTCCGCTTGGGACTTTTCATAAGCATGAAACTGTCTCGATTAAAGAAACAAAGGATAGACACCTATTAATCTACCATTCTGAGACAGGAGAACTACTGGCCAAACATCCTATACCAAATGGTAAAGGGGTATTAATTAAAGACAGAAAGCATATAAGAGATCGTACAAAAGGGATCGATGCATTTATTGATACAGTAGCAAATCGATTTGAAGAAACAGAAACGGCGTATGACTACCTTTATAAACTTCGTGAGAAGTACCCAAGGTATATTCGCGACCAGCTACAAATGATACTACGGGAAACAAAAAAAAATAATGTACAGATTCTCACAACAGCCCTTCAAGAATGTAAAAAGAGAAACTTATACAGTGCAACAGATTTTAGCGATATCATTCTATACCTTAAACGCCAACGACATGTTCATGATACAACGAACGATAGCGCTGGGCTTGTTTCCCCATTAAACAGCATATCCGGCTGGGTTATGGAAACAGAAGCACAAAAAAGAAATGTAGATGCCTATACTGTCTTTTTGGAAGAAGGTGATCAAAGTTGAATCAGCTTCAGGAAGTTCAAGATTTATTGAGGTCCCTTCGGTTAGCTGAGACAGCTGATCGATTACCTGAATTAATAAGAGAAGCTGAGAAGAAGGACTTGTCCTTTACTCAGTTTCTACTAGATATAGCAGCCTATGAACAAAAACGCAGAGATGAAAAGCAACTGGAAAAGCGATTTAAGTGGGCAACATTTCCCTTCCATAGTACCGTGGATGAATATGACGTGAATGAGCAAAAGTCCTTAAGTAGTAAGAAGTTAAACCAATTAAAAGACTTAACATGGATTGAGCAACTATATAATATCATTTTTCTTGGACCGCCAGGTGTAGGGAAAACTCATCTTTCGATAGGCCTGGGAATCGAGGCTTTAAACCAGGGGTATAAAGTGATTTTTACAACTATGGGGGATCTAATTCAAGCATTAAAAACAGAAGAAATAACGAGGAAATCCCAAACAAGAATGAAGCGAATCAGAGAAGCAGATTTAGTTATCATAGATGATTTGATGTTTATGGCAATGGATAAACAGGAAGCTAATATGTTTTTCCATCTCATTAATAATCTTTATAATCAATCCTCGATAATACTTACGTCGAATAAAGGACCTAAAGAATGGGGTGAGCTATTAGGGGATCAAGCCATTACTACAGCCATATTGGATCGAATCTTACATCGAGTAGAGATTATTCATTTAAATGAAGACAGTTGGAGAATGAAACATCGAAAAACGATATTTGGTGAGAAAAGTGTTTCAAATTAGTCAGCAGAAATTGTGTCATTCTACTTGACGGTCACA
>NZ_JAMAUK010000081.1:0-2446 GCF_023714395.1 Niallia sp. MER 6
TGTTTTTTGCAAGCAAAAAGTGCAGAAAAATGCAGCGAAATTTACATAGGCTTGCAGCTAGTGTTTACATTAAATTCCATCTTGTGTTTTGATTGAAGAAAGTGCATTTTTCAACCGGTAACTTTCCCCGGTGAACGCAATGACATGGGCGTGATGCACTAATCTATCCACCAGGGCAGAAGTTAAACGATTATCCCCAAAAACTCGATTCCATTGACCAAATTCCAGATTAGAGGTTACAATCACACTCTTATGCTCATAACAGTCCGCAATAATGTGAAACAATAATTCTGATCCTTGCTTTTGAAAAGGGACGTATCCCAATTCATCTAGTATAAGCAAATCGCACTTCTCAATCTGGCGTTTTATCTTGTGTAAAGAACCTCCTTTCATCGCTTCCTCTAATTGGCCGACTAAATCAGCTACTCGGAAGAAACGGACCTCATACCCCATTTCACAAGCCTTTACTCCCAAAGCCATTCCCAAGTGCGTTTTTCCCGTGCCAGGCGTTCCCATAAGCAGTAGGTTCTGTTTTTCCTTTATAAAGCGGAGGTCACAGATTGCCTCTTTCGAGGTTGTCGCTGGCAAGTGCTGCTGCTCGGACCACTCATAGTCCCTAAGCCATTTAAGTTCCCTAAATTTGGCCTTTTTTATCAGCCTGGCGACTTTGGTGGTCTGCCTTGAATTGACTTCAATTGATAGAACATCACGAAGAAATTGCTCTTTACTTTCAAAAGGGACTTCCTCGAATTCCTGGATAATATGGGCAAGGTGGAGTGTCTTACAAATAGCCTTTAAATCAGCCATCAGGAAACACACCCTTCCAAGGAAGGACATAGAACCTTGTCATAAGTATGCAAATCGGTTTCATAATTAAGCAATATCTCCGGCGTGTGCACTTCGTTTAATTTCTCTGGATAAGTAGCTTCTTTGGCTTCCAGGATATACCCCAGTTCATGCGGAGCTCTTTCAAACCGTTCCTCCAATTCTAAGGCCGAATCAATATCATTTAGCGAATGCTTTTCTAATAATTTCTTTATCCCCTTCACCCGGGATCTGGTTTCCTCTGATCGTATCGTCAGATACGTTTGGACCTTCTCCGGCAAATACTTGAAAAAGCGTGAATACCTCACGGATCGTGGCTTCTTTTCCCAATCTATTAATATATCATTCCAGGGAATCACTCTTGTCGTATTCATATAAGGCCGGTCTTCTTGGTAAACAATTTCCCCGTCATTTGTAAAACAGGTGAATCGATCCCATTCCATTTTGAGAACTAATGCTTGTTTCATTCTCGCTTTGTGGATAACAAATTTATCACCGTCTACTTCAATTTCCCCGTATTTATTAACTGTTGCTGATTTCACTGAGTAAATCGAAAGATCCGTTAAAGGCAAGGCCTTCAAATGCTTTTTATCCTCTTCCCACAGCTCATCAATCAACACATTTTTTTCATAGTGGAGACGTTGCCTATCCTTTTCCATTTCCTCCTTCATCCAGTCCGCTAATTGGGGAAAACTCTCCATTATCGGAGCTGTTGTAAATAGATTATTCCTCGTATAGCCAACCTTCTTTTCCACATTGCCTTTTTCATGCCCGCTTGATGGGTTACATGCCTGCACTTCAAAGCCGTAATGGCATTTGAACCTTAAAAATGCGTCAGTGTAGGTCCGTTTACCCCCTTTGCCAATTGAAATAACTGCCGCTGCCAGGTTGTCTATACGTAAATAGGTTGGCACGCCTCCAGCCTGGTGAAACAACTGCTTTAGCCCTTCAAGGAAACATTCGGTATTTTCGCCGGGAAGAGGGTAACCAAATCCTGTATTACTTTGTGGAAAACTCAGGATTAGGGCTTTGATATCTTTATATGCTCCATCTTTTACGACAGTCATATTTCCAAAGTCCACCTGTGCTTCACCCGGAGGGTGTTCTAAACGCTCATGTCTTTCAATCTTGGCAGCTTTGAGTTGGGGCTTTCGATTCTGGATATATTCACATACGGTCCGATAGGACCCTTTGAAACCAAGGTTATCTCTAAGATCTTCATAGATTTTCTTGCTGGTTCTCCGTTCTTTTCTCTTGAGTTTCATGTCCTCCTCTAGCCAATCATCAACAATTTCTCCGAATCCTTCCTCGTACATCATTCCTCTTCTGGTGAACTTAAGGGTTTCTTCAAAACTTTCTCCATCAGCGTACTTCTTCACAGTCCTCCAATTACAACCAGTTTTTCTTGCAATTTCATTTATTGATAAGTCTTCTTCTTCTCTTAAATGTTTGATATAATCAACTTCAGGCATTGCTAGCATCCTTTCATGTCCTCCCACTGTTGTGATCTCTCAATCCATACAGTAGGGGATATTTTAGGGGCTGGCAAGCCTATTTTTTATGCAGTTAGATTCTGCACAAATTCCTCGCAAACCTCTGTACTTTTATTTTGCAATAAACA
>NZ_JAMAUK010000082.1:0-2310 GCF_023714395.1 Niallia sp. MER 6
CCACTGTTGTGATCTCTCAATCCATACAGTAGGGGATATTTTAGGGGCTGGCAAGCCTATTTTTTATGCAGTTAGATTCTGCACAAATTCCTCGCAAACCTCTGTACTTTTATTTTGCAATAAACAGGATTTATGGGTCTTATAAAAAAGTACATCGTTTACTCGATAAATTAAAAAAACAAGCATAACATCGATAAACCATAAACATTATTATGTAAAAAGGTCAACCAATTAAGGTTCACAAGGGGTCGTATTGGTTGATTAAAAGCAAAAGATCTTAATTACCGTCGTACTTCTATATATTATTCATTTTAACAATCAAAGTATGGGCATTCTGTCTAAAGAAAAAAGTGGTGAAATACATGCCTGATACTATCTTATTACCCTTGTTCATTTTAGTATCGGCTCTTGTCCACTATTTCTTTATGAAATGTCTGTAGAGTCTGTTGCTCGTTTTACCTTTTACCTATTGTGAAAATATTTACTTAAACAAACCTGCCCCGATTGTGACATAACAAAGGGCTTCTCTTATATTTAAGAAAAGCCCCCGATACTTTAAGTACATTTTTTCACAAAGATAGCTTTTTAACACCCACTTATTACGGGAATAAGTTTTTTATTACAAAAAAAATGCTACCCATTAGATAGCAACTTAGCGTAGTATTACCTATTTAATTTTTGGTGTTCCTCATACCAATTCAATGATTTTCGTTCAATCTCCTTAACCAGATCATGCTTACCATTTATGTATGACTCAATATTATTGGGAAATTGTTGGGCCAATTTCTCTTTTAATTCACCATATTTCTTCATTTCGTCTGTATGTAATGCTAAATAATCACGAAATGCCAAGTGTCGTTTTATCTCGTAACTTCCAGTCTGATAAATATGAACGTGATGTGTGCGATTGTCCCCACCCTTTTGAAAATATCTCCGTTTGGGTATACCGTTTTCACCTTTGGGCTCATAGCCAAATTCTTGCATAACAATATTAAATTTATCAACTGTATTAATATCCCTAACGACAGGCATTATGTCTATTATTGGTTTTGCTTTTAACCCTGGTACTGAGGTACTACCAATATGATGAATATCTACAATTTCATTTCCGAAAATAATTTGTAATTTCTCCGCTTCTTCTCTAAACATTTGAGTCCATTTCTTATTGTATGGATATACTTCTACCTTACGCAAATACTCCCCTCCAATCATCCATGATTTTCATTTTATCCTAATAAATTTCATTTGATTAATCAGTTTTTTCACTAATCTTTCCTAACTGTGACAAAAGCAAGGCGCACTTCTTTTATTATAGGAATTACAATTAAATGGCCTTTCCTATTACATAAGGAGGTGCTTACCTAGCTTAAATTTTAATTTATGTATTTTGCTATTTCTGAGTTGGCTTTTAAAATAATTGAATTAGCTTTTTCTTCTTGCAACATTTTTATGATATTTGGTTTGCTTTCTTTTTCAAATTCTCGGTTCCATTTAAACATAGCTAATAACATACTGAAAGAAGGTTTGTAGTTAGCTGATTCTATCCTTAATAATTGCCGGAAATATCTTTTTAAAATCCTAATTTCTCGTTTTATAAACGGTGTATCCAAAAATATTATTATGTCAGCTTTATTGAAACTCTTTCTTACCCAATTATGATTATGAGCTCCTTCAATAATCCACTTTTTCTCATTAATAATTTTATCTAAATATTTATCCCTTTCTTCATCTTTTCTTCTTATATCTCCTGATGTATGTCTTTCCCATACCACATTGTCTAATTCGTAACATTGTATATTATACTTTTTCGATAACTTTCTAGCTAATGTAGTCTTACCACTTCCTACTGAACCAATAATATGGATTCTATTAGGTATAGTTTTATTCAAATAATACACCACCATCTAATTCTTTTTTACTTGATATTCTATATAACGCTTTGAAATCCTTCTTCCACATACCTGCCATTTTTCTACCATAAGCAAGGTTTAACTCATTACAGGAAGGCTGCCCTGTTTGTTACATAAGAAAGGTTCTAACTTTATTGAATTTCTACTAATTCCTTCTTACTTAAAAAGGGAAAATACTGTTAAAGCTACTTCTTTAGGTCTTACATCTATAGATAAAAGTTTATTAATATCAACCCATATAGGTTGATAAGATCCTCTCTCGCTTTTATTATTAGTGGAATGTCAACACCAAACTGGACAACTTTTATAAGGCCTGTCTCTTGAATTCTACTGGCGTTAAGTAACCGAGTGTTCCATGAATTCGAATATGGTTAAACCAATGAACATAATCATTTAATTC
>NZ_JAMAUK010000083.1:0-2246 GCF_023714395.1 Niallia sp. MER 6
TGTTTAGCAGACGGGATCTCTGTCCCACTGGCAGTTACGTTTTACCCCGGCTACAGTTATAATAAGCCCATATAAAAAATGGTCAACTAGAAATATTTTCATTTCTGGTTAACCTTATAATACGAACATGGCAGTTTAGCACCACAGAAAATTATAAAAAAAGATATAATAGGTTCTAGGAAATATCAATTGGAGGGGGAAAAATGAATTTAGAAATACGATTAGCAAACGCAGAAGAGTCTCAGATTGTTCATAAAATTATGTTAGAGGCGTTTGAAGAATATCGCTTCCTTGAAGTTCCTTCTAGTGCATTAAATGAACCATTAGATAATCTGTTAAATGCTATGAAACAAGAATCAGAAAAAGCATTGTTGTGCTTTGTAGATGGAAAACCTCTAGCTTCATCTAGAATTACATTAAAAGATAACTCAATATATTTTTCAAGGCTATCTGTTACATCTAATGCAAGAGGAAAAGGCATGGCTAAAGCAATGTTATTGTGGATGGAGAATTATGCTAAAGAAAGGCAAAGAAAGAAATTAGAATGCCGTGTTCGTGCAACATTACCAAAAAATATAAGCTTGTATGAAAGATTGGGCTATATAGTTTCTAAAGAAGAAACTGTAACCAATCCTAATGGTTACGAAGTTAAAACAGTGTTAATGGAAAAGTCTTTATAAAGTTAATTTAATTTATTACTATATTTTTCAACAAGTAGGCTTTTCTTTTGTTTAGAGGAAAGCCGTTACTTGAGTCACTAGATGAACTTCTTGTAACAAATAATTCATAATTGGAACGGGGGTTTTCTTATCTTATATATAATTAAAATATTTGCCTACATAGTGTATTAATTGGTATAAAGTAATAAACAACTGAGAATATATAACTATTTCCTCAGTTTTTTTCATTACAGGAATATCAATCATAATTTATTGAGAGCTATTACTAATGGATTATAATCTGATAATACTTCAATTACTTCATCACGTGTAATATAAACATGATGTTCTAAATTTGGATGAGTCGTACTATTGAAAAGGGGATTTTGATTATCAAACCAATTAATGTATTCGGAGTTTTTCATTTTAAAAAAGTATGCTTTTCCTTTTTCTTTCAAACTTGATTCATCAACATCTAAATTATATAAGCCAAATCTTCCGATCTCTGTTGTATATCTAAAGGCCCAAACATAGTATTCCATAGGTCCGTTTAATTGGTTATATACAATTTCAGTAATATTGTCGTCATAATCTTCCAGTATGATTTTAAAATAGTCATTATGTTTATCTATCCCTTTTAAAAGAATATTAATAGGATGATCAGAGTTTAGGTTTGTTTGTGGCTGCCAAATTTTTAGACTTTCAATGTGCATAAGTTGTTCTCCTCTTCAGATTATTCATATCTAATTTTATCCCATGATTTCCCATTACTTGCTGGGTATCTTAATGTCGGTTTCTCAGTACTTGTTGACTTCGGATAATAAGTCAATGTTTTCCCTTCAAAAGTTTTTATTAGTACTTCACCACCTCCAGATCGAGAAGTTCCTGGCATTCTTGCAAAGTCGGATAATGCTTTTGATTTCCCTCCACTTTTCACATAGTTATTTACAGATGCTGATTGTTTATTCGTTAGTCTTGCAGAACTTTTAATGCTACTCCAAGTATAACTTCCTGAACTACACATAATTGATACATTACTATCATCATTTGAGATAGATGATCCAATGATTGGAGTTAACTGTATCTCCGTTGATTCAGTTGATTTAATTCCACAAACAGGGGGTGCAGCAGTTACAGTTGTTTCAAGCAAGATATTTAATGGTAGAAGTAATAAGACAAAAAGAATTATTAATTTAATTTTGTTCAACAAAATACCACCCCCTTTTTAAATATTCTGAAAACATAATACTGTATCTTACAATAATTGTAAAATGTTTTCTGTATAAAAAAGGATATTTTATTCCTTACTATGGAATAAAAGAATGTAATACCAATGTTCATTATGTTAAAACATAACCCAAACCATCAAGTTAGCTAAACATTTTAATATAAACTATGCAGCATTACTCTAAAAAATCACCTAAGGAAAAACCAATATTGTGAAATGGTACACTTAAGCTAAACCAGCTAATAGTTTGTCAACATTTTTCAATAAAAAGATAAATAATCTCGTGGTATACTAAAAATGCACATGCCAAATAACCTACCGCTATATTTTAATTGGAAGGTTTTGTTGTATTTAGTTAG
>NZ_JAMAUK010000084.1:0-2094 GCF_023714395.1 Niallia sp. MER 6
TGTCAAGGCCGATTAAAACTTCCTCAAAATCGCCGGTTTAAAATTCCCCAGAAGGACCTTTCAGTCCTTCTGTTTTTGCGTACTCAAATGCTTCTCTTTTAGTCTGTAACTATCACCTTTCAAGTTAAAGATACGAGAGTGATGCAAAAGGCGATCTAACATCGCTGTTGCAATTATCGGATCTCCAACCATTTCTCCCCATTCCCCAAAGCCTTTATTAGATGTAAGGATGATAGAGCCACGTTCATATCTTCTAGATATAACTTGGAATAAATAGTGTGCACTTTGCGTATCAAGGTTCAAATAACCAATTTCGTCGATAATTAAAACCGACGGTTTAATAAAAGATCCTATTTTCTTTTCCAGATTTCCCTGCTGTTCCGCTTTTCTTAACTGGGATACTAGCTCGCTCATTGTAATAAAATAGGTTTTCATTCCCTTAGTAATTGCCTCCATACCAATCGCTACTGCAAGGTGCGTCTTCCCAATACCAGGAGGACCTAGAAAAATTAAATTTTCTTTGTTATCGAGGAAGGAAAGATTCATTAATTCTCTAATTCTTCGTTCATCCAAGTCCAACTGGACTGTAAAATCAAATTGATTTATCGTTTTACGGTAAGGAAACCTCGCAAACTTAAGCAGGGTACTCTTTATTCTTTCTTGTTTTTCAGTGATTTCCAGCTCCAGAAGGCTGAATAAAAACTGGGAATATGGTACATTATCTTTAGATGCTTGTTCGGCCAGTGCGGACCATCGGTCCGCAATAACGGGCAAGTTTAATTTTTGGCTATACTCCTTTATCTCTCTTTTCATGATGATTCACCCCTAGTGAATTCATCATAGACGGATAGGGGACGTGTATCTACTTCCAATGAAACAGGCTGTGGGGCGCCAACCACGACAGTCTGTTTCTTTGTTATTTTTTCGGAGAAGGGAATTACCTTTTTCCGTCGCTGTAGCTTACTAATTTCTTCTCCCTGATAAAATATCCTAATTGAGCCCTCCAGAGATTCTTTTACCAATATTTCTTTACCAGCATACATAGAAGATAGAATCCAACTTTCTCCCTTATAGGAGAAGCTTCCATCCCAATGAACTTTCCTAAAGGAAATATAACTTGTATCATATTCTTTCTTCTCATTTATTGGTTGGAGCTTTTCCTCTGTCCATTTTTCTTGTGGGGAATAGCCGGTTGTTTCATTTCTCTTTCGATTACCAACGGAATCCAGCCATCTCATTAGAAGTTGGTTCAGTTCTTCCACACTATTAAACTTTGTCCCCACGTAAAAATGATTCATAATGTACTGAATGGCCCTTTCCACTTTTCCCTTTGTTTGGGCTCTGTACGGGCGGCAGGCCTTTGGAATAAATCCATAGTAAGAGGCGAATTCTGCGAATCTTTTATTCCATTTAACGACTCCTTGATCACGTCCATCTGTGACAGTCCTCATATTATCAAACAAGATAGTAGAAGGTATGCCACCCAGATATTTAAAACTGTTGATTAGACCTTGCATCACATGTTCCTGATCTTGGGATAAAGTAAACAGAGCATACTTCATTCGTGAATATCCTAAGATGGCAACAAACATGGAAAGCTTTATCTTTTCTCCGTTCAAAATGACTTCTCCGACCTCTTTCCAATCGACCTGCATCTGTTCACCCGGAAGGGTTTCATACCGGACAGTGTATTTCTTTTTTGCCTGTTCACGATAAGGCTGCATATAATCCTTTAATATCGTTTTGCCACCTTGGTAACCAAGCGCCTTGATCTCAAGAAGTAGTTTCTCAGCATTAAACACCCGATCCTCCAGCATCCTCCTATTGATATAATCCTTAAATTCATCTAGTTTACTGCTTCTATTTCTTTTCTTAGCAGTTGGGATGGTTTCAGACATTATGTATCTTTTAACCGTCTTACGGTCCATCTTCAACTCATTCGCGATATCAGTAATACTCATTCCTCGTTGGTACATTTCTTTAATCATAAAAAATTCCCCTCTTGTCTTCACGAACCATAGCTCCTCTCAACAAACTATGGTTCTATTTTAGATGGGGAATTTTATTCCGGCTATATTGAGGATTTTAACATCG
>NZ_JAMAUK010000085.1:0-2009 GCF_023714395.1 Niallia sp. MER 6
TGTCTACGCTTAAAGACTAAAGTTACCCTCAGTCCTCCAAGACTCGCTACGAGCGAATGGCTAGTTCTTACTCGGCGGGAATCCCACCCGCTATATGATACGACCTAGGCTCGGCCGCACAACTGCCGTGTTTCCTCCATAAGCTGAAATCTCTCTTATAGGAATGATGCCGAAATTGTGACATAAAAATAAAGTGACCTACTTAAAATAACATGAGTATCTTGAATTGTTATAATATTCCACAGTATGTTATCCTGGTTCTATTAAAGAAAGAAAGGATATTAATAATGAAAATAAAATCATTAAGAATAACTTCAAATAAATTATTAGAAACAAAAATATTTTATACTAAAACGCTTGGTTTTACTTTGATTGATGAGGACGAGCATAGTTTCCAAATAAAGACGGGCACAAGCAAATTAACGTTTACTAGTCTGAATTCTAATAATGATCCTTTTTATCATTTCGCATTTAATATTCCGGCTAATAAATACAGTGAAGCAAAACAATGGACTAAGGACAGAGTAAAATTATTAATAGAAAATGGAGAAGATGAAAGAGATTTCTCCCATTTACCTGCCCATGCTTTTTATTTCTACGACCCTTCAGGTAATATTGTTGAATTTATTGCTAGATATGGGATTAATCAAGATAGTGAGCATACATTTACTCCAGATAGTATCCTTAACATTTCTGAAATTGGTCTAATTGTTGAAGATGCAGTGAACATTGGTAATAACATGATTAAAAACGAGATTTACGAACGTGATAATAAATCCATTAGTGATAAATATTTAAATTTTATGGGGATAAAAAGTAAAGGGATATTCGTTATATTAGCGCAACCAGGTAGAAAATGGCTTTTTTCCGAAAAATATTCTGCTATTTTTCCACTTGAGATTGTATTAGACAATAATAAAGTATTAAAAGTTAATGAATATAAAGAATTTACTATTGAGAATCCTTGTTAAAGGAAGATAGATTTATTAATTTTTCTGCCAAATATAGCAACATAAAAAAGCCTTCCCTTTAAGGAAAGCACCTGTTAGTTGAACAACTTAATTTACGATTTGCCTAACAGTGTTCTCGTATTTAAAGCATTTACCAAAAATTTTAATTTTATCATCGACTATCATAATAAATGAGTTATCATAAAGTCCGTAAATTGTAGCGTACTGAGATGCTTCTTTAATATCTTTTATATGCTCTTCATTCGCAGCATTTAAATGTGGTTCGATATTAATATCAACAATTCCAATGCCATCATAAATAGATAATGCTGGAATATTATCATCTATATCCTTAGCCAGTACAACTTTTTTAGCCATATTTATTGAACCTGCACTCATCCCAATAGTTATACCTTCTCTACTTTGTAAAAATGGAATTAGTTTATATTCTTTTAAATATGCAATCTGTTTGAGTGTATCTCCTCCTGAAAGCCAAATAATATCAGCATTCTCTATACATTGCTTTGCCTTCTTTTCGGTTATTCGATCATCAATGACTTGAAATTCATTAAATAAAATACCTTTATTTCTAAACATATTCAAAATTTCTTCTGTATATCTATCTGTTTTAGAATGTCCTGAAAAATCAGATGCAATAAAAAGAAACGACCCACTATTATAATAATATTGCCTTAAACATTTTACAAAATCATCTGTAAACCCATTCGAAAAACCACTAGTTAATATTGATACCTTCATTTTTCTCCTCTATTCTTTGGTCAATGTTCCACTCAATATTCAGTATGAGTATCTTTACTATCTTCATCAAAAAAATAAATAAAAAATCACTTTATTTTACATATACGTCTTAATTATAATTTAGTTTCTAATAAATTTCACGCATGATTTGTGAACATAATCACTTACACTACCCTCCCTCAATAAACAAACACTTATCTCTTAAATACGCAGTTTTTCTCCATATTGCTATCTAACTTGTTTAACTTTATAGATTTGGTTATTGTGAAAAGATCATAAATAAGCATCTTATAAAGAAAA
>NZ_JAMAUK010000086.1:0-1949 GCF_023714395.1 Niallia sp. MER 6
AGTCGAGTAGAAGGGAGCCTTTCTACCTTACGGCAAATTGTACTCCTCCCCCCTCACAGAACCGTGCTTGCGCTATTAACGCACACGGCTCCTCCAAATTATCATTTACAGAATATAGCTAATCTCGTTTCTCAATTCATATATGTTATGTTTAATCCTTGGTGTTGGAAGCGGAAACTTATAAAGGAAGAGCCTAAATTTGTCCCATGTAAAGGATTTCCTTTGGCTCCTTCTATTTAGCCATTTAAATAGTAAACTTTCTATTTTCTCTCTGAAGTCGTTAACAGTTTGAATATTATCTGTAATGCAGTAATAGTTGTAGTATCCCATTAATGACCGTTTGAATCTATCCATGATCAAGTGAATGTTCTTATTTCTATTCTGCTTTAACCATTCTTTAGACTCTTTAAGTTTTCCTTGGACTTTCTTTCTACTTGTTTTCCTTTTAACACGAAACTTCCCTTGTTTACTTGTTCCGCAATAATGAGTGAATCCAAGAAAATCAAAGGTTTCAGGTTTACCTTTCCCTATTCGTTTGGCATTATGTTCTGCAAACCTCCCGAAGGGAATAACCTTCGTTTTATCTTCCGCTATCTCCAAGTTAAATTTCTTCAATCTGGACTTTAAAGACTTATAGAACTGTTCAGCTTCCCTTCTAAGTTGAAAACAACATACAAAATCATCTGCGTATCTTACTAAGTATGCTTGTCCTTCACAACGCTTTCTAACCAATTTCTCAAACCATAAGTCAAGAACATAATGGAGATATATATTAGCTAAGATAGGAGATATCACTCCACCTTGCGGTGTACCAGTGTCCGTTTTGTATTTCCTACCTTCTTCCATATAACCACCTTTGAGAAATCTGTTGATTATACTCAGGAGGTTTGGGTCAGCTATCCTATGATTTAAGAACTCCATCATCCATTTGTGGTCAACATTATCAAAGAAACCTTTGATATCTACATCTACTACATAACTTACTGCTCTCTTCTCAATATAAAAGTTTAGTATTTTCAACGCATCATGACAGTTTCTATTTGGCCGAAACCCAAATGAACAATTTAGAAAGTCATTTTCATATATTGCATTTAGCACTTTGGCAATACCTTTTTGTACAATTTTATCCTCATGTTCCGGTATTCCCAGTGGTCTTTTCTTGTCTGAGTTGAGCTTCGGGATATACATTCGTCTTACCGGAACTGGGCGATAACTTTTGCTTTTAAGTCTACTTACCAAGTCCTTGATGTTTTCTTTCAGACTTTCAGCGTATTGTTCTTTAGTTGTACCCTTAACACCCGATGCCTTCTTGTTCGGCAACTGATAATGACATTGAGTAAGTGACTGTTCATTTAATAGGTGCGCAAGAGATGTAAATTTCATTTTACTATCAAACTTTGCTAATTCTGCTATCCTTAGTAGTTCTGTTTCCATTTAATATCCCTACCTCTGTGTGTAGTAAATGTGTCCCTATTAAGGGTGATAACTGGTAGCTAGCCTTTCCTCCATCGGCATTACCCAACTTCATTGGTACTATGCTGCTATCCGACTCCCTAAACGACATTTGGTTTCCTTGCTTATTATCACTTGTACACCATACTCTTCTAGAAAAGAAGAGACCGATAGGGTCTCCCGAGTTGCCGTATCATATCGATGTATAACGTGCCAAGGTCTCTGACTCCAGAGAGGTTTTATCCTTCTTGCCTTTAACAAAGGATAAAATGTTGCTTTCTGCACGCAGTTAAGGCATCAGCCCTCTCAGTTTAGAAACGTTTATGGAGCTCAATCCCTTCAACCATATGGCTTTCGGCCCGCTACCTAACTGTCTACGCTTAAAGACTAAAGTTACCCTCAGTCCTCCAAGACTCGCTACGAGCGAATGGCTAGTTCTTACTCGGCGGGAATCCCACCCGCTATATGATACGACCTAGGCTCGGCCGCACAACTGC
>NZ_JAMAUK010000087.1:0-1614 GCF_023714395.1 Niallia sp. MER 6
CTGTCTACGCTTAAAGACTAAAGTTACCCTCAGTCCTCCAAGACTCGCTACGAGCGAATGGCTAGTTCTTACTCGGCGGGAATCCCACCCGCTATATGATACGACCTAGGCTCGGCCGCACAACTGCACTGTTTCTCCCATAAGCTAGTTTTTCATATATTACAGGAATGCTGCCATTATAGTTCCATAAGACTTTAACAACAGGGTATAAATCCTTATTGAATCAAAGCCCTCTATTATTTAATAGTAACTATTCACAAACTATTACTTAAGTTCTTATGCTGTCCAGATTTTTACATAAAGAAAGGTTAAGCCATAAATAAAATTCAGTTTAAGTTATGTTTTTATTCAATATCTCCATTAATCCTTAGTATGTTACAACACATTAGAAATGTCTGTTAATAAATGTAATCGCAAAATAAAAAGCCCCACTCAATTTGAGGGCGCTTTTTACTATGCAAAAATTAATATTAATAATTAAAAGACCATGCCTTATTAATATCAAAAAATTTAGCAACAACTTCTTGTTTTTCATTTAGTATATCTAGTTTATAATTTGCTGGTTCTAATGCTTGATTAAGTTGATCATCAGATAAGTTTTCAACTAACCCACTATTAAGGTTTATGGAATAAAAACTTTTATTAACATCCTTTTTTGAAGGTGAATCTAGATTTATACTAACAGGTATTGGCGGACTTTTAGGGTCAAGTATATCGACTAATTTTGAAGATTTTTCAGAGATTGTTACATACCATGTACTATTCATCTTCGATAACTTCTCAATATAGCTATCTCTTATGCCTATATTTATTTTAAAATTCAACCCATTATTTCTTTTTTCAATTTTTAATGGTTCCCATGCAATATTATCACCAGTAAGATCGTCTGCAGAAATATTTTTGTTAGTTTCTGATGATGAAACTTCTTCTTGTTGATTGTTTCTAATACCCTCTGATGTAGTCTTATCACAACCGACTAGTGTTAAACCTAAGATAATTAGAATAAGGCTTAATGAAAAAGTTCTTTTTAGCATTTAGTTTTATCTCCAATTCAGAGTTTTTTAACTTTCTTTTAGAATACTCTTCATAAGTATATTTAGCATCAACCGGAGTAGATTTATTTAATTTTCCTCGTTTATATTTTATACTTCATTATTTTCCCTATCCATAGAAACATCCTAATGTCAAATGAGGTTTGGTTCATAAAAACTACAAAATCTAATACATCAATTTCAGGGGAAAAATTTTATTTTTGTATTCCCCTTTAATTTTTTTATAAGAGTTTCAGTATGATTACTGGCTTTCCACAAGTATATCCATGGACTTAGAAACTAAAAACATAAAAACCTCCAAATTATAGTTCTTTTACATATCCATTATATACCAAAGCAATAAGTATAATATAAATTTTCCCTTTAGTATAATTTTATTTGACCATTCTACTCAGATCGTCTACTTTTAGCTATAAAACAGAATTTCTTTTTCAGCTAGTCGAGTAGAAGGGAGCCTTTCTACCTTACGGCAAATTGTACTCCTCCCCCCTCACAGAACCGTGCTTGCGCTATTAACGCACACGGCTCCTCCAAATTATCATTTACAGAATATAGCTAATCT
>NZ_JAMAUK010000088.1:0-1613 GCF_023714395.1 Niallia sp. MER 6
TGTCTACGCTTAAAGACTAAAGTTACCCTCAGTCCTCCAAGACTCGCTACGAGCGAATGGCTAGTTCTTACTCGGCGGGAATCCCACCCGCTATATGATACGACCTAGGCTCGGCCGCACAACTGCCTTGTTTCTACCATAAGCAAGCTTTTCATTTATTATAGGAACGCTCCCCTATTATTGCATAAACGGAAGGCCTCCAATTAATCGTGTCAGATAACAATCCAATCCAATCTTAACGAACTTGGTATGTTATTATCTTTATTTGGAGTACCCTATTACGTTTGAGTTATACAAGAAAAAGTATGATATGTAAAACAATTTCCTTATACTATTTAATTAATTTCAAAGTTGTCTTCGTGCATTTTACCGTCCTTTTCCCATATAACGGATATCTTATAAGTATAACCCTTTTTCGGAGGATTACTTCCATACAAATCTTCCACATAAAACGGATTTAGTCTAGTTTCAGCTCCTGCTTCATCTCTACCTTCATTAAATTCTGTGAAATCTGCTATTGTTTTTCCGTTTTCTAACCATTTTATTCCCTTAACTTTTATCTTTTGTTTATCTAGTTGCTTAATGCTTCCATACCACTCGCCTTGTTCGGCTTCATCTAGGGATTTTTTATATACTACCTTCCACATACCATTTTCAGATACTCCAGAAATTCTAATACTGTTGACATAAAAATATATACTCCCCACAAGAAGAACAAGCAGGAAAATTGTAATCCATTTATACTTTTTCTTTTTCATCCCAGTCTCTCCTTTCCCTGAAAAAACAAAAAAAAGTAAGAACCCTTTCTCACTTTATTATTTCAAATCAATCGTATCTGCATGTGTTTCACCATCTTTTATGTAGGTTACATCTACTTGATAGCACTAAAGGGCAGCATTTCTGTTTTCTTTTTTATTAATTGTTATTTTGTATTTTCAACTCGAATTTCCTTAATAGTTTTGTCTAGGGTTACTGAATCTAGATGGAATCGAAAAAATAGTGGTTCCTTTTCTTGATTTTTTGTCACGTACACGCTCCCATAAGCATCGATTATGGTGAATTCAGGATCTTTATAGGTTTCACTATTTTCCATAATGCTAGCTAAGAAATCGATATATTCTTTTGTGCCTATTCGATAATTTAAATTATGTTCTTTAAAATATTGATCAAGTAAATATTTTCCCTGACCAATTGTAAAACTATCAATATCTGCGTCAGATAAATCTTCATTTGCCATTTTTGCTTTTTTAATAGCCTGTTTCTGATTTTCCGTTAATAAATAGCGACTATCACTTTCTGATTGAATAATAACTGCTACAACAAAAATAACTATGATAATTAATACTAAACATACAGGAATAATGTGTTTTTTTCTCATAAACTTCCTCATTTCATGAGTTTTACCTAAGCTCATACTGACATTTTTATATTTCCTAAAGCTTCTTGAAATCCTTCTCTCACTCCTTCATTTTCAAACTATTGCCCTCCTTTCGTATTATAAGGTTAACCAGAAATGAAAATATTTCTAGTTGACCATTTTTTATATGGGCTTATTATAACTGTAGCCGGGGTAAAACGTAACTGCCAGTGGGACAGAGATCCCGTCTGCTAAA